>NZ_JBFAMU010000026.1:0-24259 GCF_040656655.1 Micromonospora sp. NPDC049799 | reverse complement strand
GTCCGGGCGCCGCGCCGGCCGGGGCCGCCGATCCGGCCTGCGGCCGGTTCGCCGCCGACGTCTGCGCCGCGTACCTGCGCATCGCCACCACCGGCCGCGGCGACCGGGCGGCGGTGGACCTGCTGCGCCGCTCCAGCCCGGCCGGCGTGCTCGACCGGATCACCGCACCGACCCTGCTGGTCCAGGGCGAGGCGGACACCCTCTTCCCGCTCGCCGAGGCGGACGCCAACGCGCGCGGCATCGCCGCGAACGGCACACCGGTGCGGGTCGCCTGGTTCACCGGCGGCCACGACGGCGGCGAGGGGCCGAAGACCGACTCGGACCGGGTGAAGTTCCTGACCGTGCAGTGGCTCGACCACTACGTCAAGGGCGAGGGCGACGCCCCGGGCGACGACTTCACCTGGTCCCGCATCGCCGGTTTCGACGCGCTCGACCGGGGTCTGGTCGCCACCGGCTACCGCACCACCGACTACCCCGGCACCGCCGGCACCGGCCGGCGGGACGTCGTCGTCGCCGGCCCGCCGCAGCCGGTCGCCAACCCGCCCGCCGGCAACCCGGCCGCGATCTCCTCGGTGCCCTTCGCCGGTGAACTCTCGTCGCTGCTCGGCGGCGTCGCCGGCGACATACCGGGGCAGCACGCCCGGTTCGAGTCCGCGCCACTGCCCGAGGCGGTGGACGTGGTGGGCGCACCGACGGTCAGCATCCGGGTCGCCTCCGCGACCGGCGAGGCGGTGCTCTTCGTCAAGCTCTACGACGTCGACCCGAACGGCGCGGCCACCCTGCCCAACGGCCTGGTCGCGCCGGTCCGGCTCACCGGCCTGCCGCGCGATGTCGAGGCCGCGCAGCCGGTGACGGTCACCCTGCCGGCGATCGTCCGCCGGATCGAGGCCGGGCACCGGCTCCGCGTGGTCGTGGCCACCTCCGACCAGGCGTACGCCACCCCGGTCGAGCCGGCCGTGCACACGGTGGCCCTCGCTGACGGCGCGGTCGGCCTGCCCACGGTCGACGGCGAGCCGATCCCCACCGCCGCCGCCCTCTGGCGCTGGATCCTCGCCGGCCTGCTCGCCGCCATCGTGCTCGGGCTCGTCGTGGTCGTCGCCGTCGTCCGCCGCCGGCAGCGCCGCCAGGTCAGCTCCGTCCACCCGGCGTACGCGGACACCCCGCTCGCCGTGCGCGAGTTGCGCAAGGAGTACGCCGACGGCTTCGTCGCCGTGTCGAACGTGGACTTCGAGGTCCACCCCGGTCAGGTGGTGGGCCTGCTCGGCCCCAACGGCGCCGGCAAGACCACCACCCTGCGGGTCCTGATGGGGCTGACCCAGCCCACCGCCGGCGAGATCTACGTCTTCGGGCACCGGCTGGTGCCCGGTTCCCCGGTGCTGTCCCGGATCGGCGCGCTCGTCGAGGGGCCCGGCTTCCTGCCGCACCTGTCCGGTCTGGACAACCTGAAGGCGTACTGGCGGGCGACCGGCCGGCCGTGGGAGGACGCGCACTTCGACGAGGCGCTGGACATCGCCGGCCTCGGCTCGTCGGTGCACCGCCGGACGAAGAACTACAGCCACGGCATGCGGCAGCGACTGGCCATCGCGCAGGCCATGCTCGGCCTACCCGAGCTGCTGGTCCTCGACGAGCCCACCGACGGCCTGGACCCGCCGCAGATCGCCGAGATGCGCCGGGTGCTCCAGCGGTACGCCACGGACGGACGGGCGGTGCTGGTCTCCAGCCACCTCCTGGCCGAGGTGGAGCAGACCTGTACGCACGCGGTGGTGGTGAACAAGGGCCGGATCGTCGCCTCCGGGCCGGTCGAGGAGATCGTCGGAGAGTCGCCGAGCGTGCTCTTCGAGGTCAGCGACCCGACGGCGGCCCGGACGGTGCTGGACCGCCTGGACGGGGTACGGGTGCTGCCCGACTCCGAGGGGCAGCTCGTGGTGGACACCAACGGCACCGCGCGCAGCGAGGTGGTGGCCGAGCTGGTGCGGGCCGGCATCGGGGTGGACCGGGTGGTGCCGAGGCGCCGCCTGGAGGACGCGTTCCTCGCCCTGGTGGGCGAGAACTCTCGGGGAAGCGGGGACCGGTGATGGCGGGATCGACGCGCGGGGAGACCACCACGGGGTCGGTGCACCCGTCCGGCGCGGCGGCCGGCTACCGGCCCTCGGCCACGATGCCGTTCGTCGCCGAGTTCCGGCGGCAGGCGTCCCGGCGGCGGACGCAGCTCGCGCTCGGGTTCATGGTGCTGCTGCCGTTGATCATCCTGATCGCGTTCCAGTTCGACACCGGTGACGACGACGACAACGGCAACAACGAGTTCAGCAGCCTGGTCGACCTGGCCACCTCCGGCGGGCTGAACTTCACCCTGTTCACCCTCTTCGTGTCGGCGGGGTTCCTGCTGGTCGTGGTGGTGGCGCTGTTCTGCGGCGACACGGTGGCCAGCGAGGCGAGCTGGGGGAGCCTGCGCTACCTGCTGGCCGTGCCGGTGCCCCGGGCCCGGCTGCTGACCGTGAAGCTGCTGGTGGCGCTCGCGTACTCGGCGATCGCGCTGGTGCTGCTCGCCGGCACCGCCCTGCTCATCGGCACCCTCCGGTACGGCTGGGAGCCGCTGCGCAGCACCGTCGCCGCCCAGCTGGAGCCGGGGGAGGGCCTGCTGCGGCTGCTCGCGGTGCTCGGCTACCTGGCGGTCGTACTCCTGGTGGTGGCCGGCCTGGCGTTCCTGCTGTCGGTGACGACGGACGCCGCGCTCGGCGCGGTCGGCGGCGCCGTGCTGCTGTGGATCCTGTCCAGCATCCTCGACCAGATCACCGCGCTCGGCGCGATCCGGGCGTTCCTGCCGACCCACTTCAGCACCGCCTGGCTGGGCCTGCTGTCGACACCGGTGCAGACCGACGACGTGGTGCGCGGCTGCATCTCCGCGATCAGCTACGCGACCCTGTTCTGGGGCCTGGCCTACTGGCGCTTCACCCGCAAGGACGTGACGAGCTGAACCCGCCCCCGCCCGCCCCGCCCGCCCCGCGCCCTCGGCGGGCACTGGTGGCTGCAGTTTCGGGGAAAGTGTGGCCATCCAGCGCGGAATGGCCACTCTTTCCCTGAACTGCGACGCCGGGCACGGGTGGGTGATCCAGCACGGGTCGTCGGTCACCGGTACCACCGGCTGTTCGGAGCCGTGGTGGCCTGCCGGCAATCGGCGTGCCGGGACTGCCACTGCCGTAACGCCTGGCGGATCCGGTCGCCCTCGGTGCGGGCGGTCGTCGCCTCGCCGGTAGTCGATCCAGTTCGTCGGCGACCCGGTCGAGGTAGGCGTGAACCTGGTTCGGGTCGAGGCCGTGCCAGCGCCGCTCGTCGAAGGTGGCGGCGCGGACGTGCGACGGAAGCAGTCGCTGCCCGGCTCGGTAGATCACGGCGGTCACGCCCTCTCCACGTGGGTGATGTGTGCGCACCGGGGCGGGCGGGGTCGACCGGCACGTCCGCGCGTTGGCGTACCGGCCGGAGCCGGGCACCCGCCCCGGGCCCTTCCCCGTCCCGCGGACGCCCGCGGGCAGGCTTCAGGTGGTCGGTGTGCCGGCTCCGGACAACCCGCCGGTGTACGACGACTGCGCGCTCGGATCAAGGCGGGCATCCTCAAGCCCGGAGACGAGCTGCCGAGTACGCGAGAACTGGCCGACCAGTACGAGACGAGTCCCGTCACCGTGCGGAAGGCCGTCGACATACTCATCGAGTCGGGTGAGTTGCTGGGTAGGCAGGGGTTGGGCGTCTTCGTCAGCGTCCGAGAGCGACCACTGAGGCGTCGTTCGGATGCCGGCCGCCGCGCCACACGTGATCCGTGCCCGCCTGACCGAGGGGGCGTGTCACGTCACAGCAGCGGCGCTGACGGGGTCGGCTCGGGCAGGTCGGGCGGCTCGGTGGTCGGCGTCGGGGTCGGCTCGGGGAGCTTCTTCCAGGCGCTCACCCCGATCCGGCCGGTGTTGCCCAGGTCGATCGGCCCGTCCGGGTCGACGTCCTGCGGGGGTCGGCCTGCCGTCGGTGCCACCTCCAGGCGCTCCCCGTTGGTGGCGACCACGGTCGGGTCGGTGACCAGGTTGCGCCAGAGCACCGCCGCCCCGGCCCGCTCGCCGGGGCGCAGGGTCAACGGGCGGGGCGGGTCGTCGAAGCCCGAGGTGATGCCCGTCGCCCCTCGACCACCCGGACCGTGATCGGCTTCCCGTCGGCGTCGAACAGGCGCAGGACCGGATATCCGCGCAGCGGGTAGGGGTCGCTGCCGCAGTTGACCAGTTCCACACCCATCGCCCGAAGGCCCATCGCGGCGCTGGTACCCATGGCCCGGATCCGTACGCCCGAGGGTGGACACGCGGTCGCCGGCTCGCCCGTGACCGGGCCGTCGGCCGCCGGGGCGGTCCTTCCCGGCGCCGGGTCGGCTGCGGGTCGCGGAGGGGACGGTGCGAGGCCGCACCCGCCGAGCAGCAGCACTCCGGTGACCGGCAGGCCGAGCAGAGCGGTCCGGCGGCGCGCACCGGCGGGTCGAAGGGTCATGATCCGATCCTCGCACCCGGCGCTCAGCAGATGGGATCACACCTCGGCGGTTCGGCCGGCATTGCGTAGACTCGGCGGCACAACTGAATACCTCATCCAGAGGGGCTGAGGGATACGGCCCGACGACGCCCCGGCAACCACTCCGCGCGCTCATCGCTGAGCGACCGGCGGGGCAGGTGCCAATTCCGTCCCCGCCGCACGGTGCGATGCGGGGAAAGATGAGAGGACTCTCGACATGACGTCGACGCTCGCCCCCTCCGGCATCGACACCACCGCCAGCCCCGCCCGCGCCCTGGTCTGCCGCGCCTGTTCGGCGCGCTACCCGCTGGCCGCCCAGCACGCCTGTTACGAGTGTTTCGGGCCGCTGGAGGTCGACTACGACACCGCCGCGCTGGCCGCCGTCACCCGCGAGCAGATCGAGGCCGGCCCGCAGAACATCTGGCGGTACGCGGCGCTGCTGCCCGCCGGCCAGGACCCGGCCACCCGGGTGACCCTGGACCCGGGGCTCACCCCGCTGGTCGCCGCCCCGCACCTCGCCGCGGAGCTGGGCATCACCGCGCCGCTGTGGGTCAAGGACGACAGCGCCAATCCCACCCACTCGTTCAAGGACCGGGTGGTGTCCGTCGCGCTGACCGCCGCCAAGGCGCTCGGCTTCACCCGCTTCGCCTGTGCCTCCACCGGGAACCTGGCCAACTCGGTCGCCGCGCACGCGGCCCGCGCCGGCACGCCCTCGGTGGTCTTCATCCCCAGCGACCTGGAGCAGGGCAAGGTCGTGACCACCGCCGTCTACGGGGGCGAGCTGGTCGCCATCGACGGCTCGTACGACGACGTGAACCGCCTCTGCGGCGAACTGGTGGAGACCGACGAGTTCGAGGACACCGCGTTCGTGAACGTGAACGTCCGGCCGTACTACGCCGAGGGCTCCAAGACTCTCGGCTACGAGGTGGCCGAGCAGCTCGGCTGGCGTATCCCCGCCCAGGTGGTCATCCCGATGGCCTCCGGCGAGCTGCTCACGAAGATCGACAAGGCGTTCTCCGAGCTGGTCGAGATCGGCCTGGTCGAGGCACCGGCCGGCGGCTGGAAGGTCTTCGGCGCCCAGTCGGCCGGCTGCAACCCGATCGCCACGGCCCTGCACGCCGACAGCGACACGATCACCCCGGTCAAGCCGACCGGCATCGCCAAGTCGCTCAACATCGGCGACCCGGCCGCCGGCGTGTACGCGCTGGAGGCGGTGCGGCGTACCGGTGGCTGGATGGAGTACGTCGACGACGACGAGATCCGCGCCGGCATCCGGCTGCTGGCCCGGACGACGGGCGTGTTCGCCGAGACCGCCGGCGGGGTGACCGTGGCGGTGCTGCGCAAGCTCGTGGAGTCCGGCAGGCTCGACCCGACCGCCGAGACCGTCGTGTTCAACACCGGTGAGGGCCTGAAGACCCTCGACGCGGTGGCCGCCGAGGTCGGCCCGACCCACCGCATCAAGCCGTCCCTGCGCGCCGCCCGCGACGCCGGCCTCCTCGGCTGACGACGCGCTTCCCGCCATGATCGTCTGCACGCGAGCGGCCCGACACGCCGCACCGTCGACCGCTCCGGTGCAGACGATCATGGCTGGCCAGCCGCGCCGGAGGCCGCGTCGGTCGAGGGGTGGCTCGCCCGGACGGGGGATCGGGCCGATCCGCGCGGTAACCGGCTTTTCGCGGTGAGTGCGGAAAACGCGCCGTCAAGGACTTGACGACAGGAACCGGGCGGCGCAAGATGCTCCGTGCGGGAGGGCGTTTCGCCGGAGACTTTGATAGTTCTTACGACCCAACGCCGGAGGCGTTGTGCGATCGTCCCTCCCGACCAACGTTCCGAGGGCCAGCGGTTAAATCGCTGGCCCTCGGTGTTTCTCCGGAGCATCCTCGCCACATGAGCATCGTCGTCGCGCCCTTCGACACCGCCGACCCGGCCGCGGTCGACGAGGCACACCGCATCGCCACCGCTGCCACCGTCGCCGACGTCCCGGACTTCCCGGTGGACGAGCGGGAGGAGTTCGGCGTCACGCTGGCCCACCCGATGCCCGGCAACGTCTTCGTGCACGCGCTCGCCCGGATCGACGGAGTGGCGGTCGGGCGCGTCCAGGTGCGGCTGTCGCAGCTGGACAACACCGACCTCGCCAGCGTCACCATCGAAGTCCACCCGGAGCATCGCCGGCGCGGGGTCGGTCGGGCGCTGTTCGCGTACGCCCGCCGGGTGGCCGTCGACGACGGCCGCAAGCGACTGTTCTGGAACGCCGTGGCGACCCTGCCCGGCGGGGCGGTGCGGCCGGAGGCCGGTGCGGCCTTCTCCGCGGCGATGGGTGCGAAGCCGGCGCTGGCAGAGGTCCGCCGCCGGCTGGACACCACCCGAACCAGCCAGGTCGAGCTGGACGACCTGCTGGCCGACGCGCGGTCGAGGGCTGCCGGCTACCGGGTGGTGGGGTGGCACGGTCGGACGCCCGACGAGTACGTCGCCGACGTGGCCCGGCTGGAGAGCCGAATCATCTCCGACGCGCCGATGGGTGACCTGGAGATGGAACCCGAGAAGATCGACACGGACCGCATCCGGGGCATCGAGGTCGTCCTGGCGGCCAGGGGCCGGCGGGCCTACCACCACGGCGCCGTGGACCCGGCGACCGGGCGGCTGGTCGCCTGGACGATGCTCGACGTGGGCGCGTCGGCACCGTGGCACGCCTGGCAGCAGACCACCATCGTCGACCCGGACCATCGCGGCCATCGGCTCGGCCTGCTCGTCAAGATCGAGAATCTCCGGTACGCGTTGGCCCGTGAACCGCGGCTGACCGCGATCGACACGTGGAACGCCGCCGTCAACGACTACATGATCAGCATCAACGAGCGGATGGGTTTCCGGGCCGTCGACGGCTGGACGGACTGGCAGCTGGTCCTCTGAGCAGGCTCGCCGCCCGCGCGGCCCACGGTCGCAGCACCGGCTCGCCGTAGCCGCCGGCGGCCAGACCCGCCCGCCGCTCGAACGTGTTCCCTCGCCCGTAACTGCCGGTCAGGCCGTACGACCAGAGGCACGCCAGCCAGTACGTGGGCCAGAACAGGGGTCCGAGCAGCGCGTACTGCCGGGCGTGCCGCAGCTCGTGACCGAGCAGGTCGGCCCGGTCCGGGTGGAGCAGCCACTCCGGCGGCCGGCGGGTCAACACCACCGAGCCCACCGTGAAGCACTCCTGACGGGGTATCCGCAGGCGGTAGCCGCCGGCCACGATCACCCCGTCCGGCGTACGCACCCGCCGGGTCCGGGCCAGCGTGGCCAGCACCAGCCCGACCGGGGTGGTGCCGTTGAGCCAGGTGGCCCGGGCGCAGGTCCGCTGCCGCACCATCCCAGCATGCGACCGGTCGTCCACGGCCGCCATCGGGCGACCGGCCGCTGACGATCCGTGTTGTGACACTGCTCTACTGATCTGGGGGCTTTCTGTTGCATGATGGCGGGCATGACGGAGACCCCGCACCCCCTGTACGACAGGCACGCCGAGACCCTCAACCGCGCGCTGACCGCGATCACGGAGCGGGGGTACTGGTCCGCCTACCCCGAGTCACCCAGCCCGCGCGTGTACGGCGAGACCGCGGCCGCCGACGGCAGGGCCGCCTTCGAGGCGTACCTGCACGGCGACTTCCCCCTCGACCAGCCCGGTGACGGCGGCACGGTCGCCACCGAGGCGAGTCCGTTCGGCCTGGAGCTGGGCGTTCGCTATCCGCACGCCGCCGCCGACCAGCTCGTCGGCGCCGCGACCGCCGCCCTGCCCGCCTGGCGCGACGCCGGCCCGCAGGCCCGCGCGGGCGTCTGCCTGGAGATCCTCGACCGGCTCCACAAGCACATCTTCGAGCTGGCCAACGCCGTGCAGTTCACCAGCGGCCAGGCGTTCGTGATGGCCTTCCAGGCCGGCGGCGCGCACGCGCTCGACCGCGCGCTGGAGGCGGTCGCCTACGCGTACGCGGAGATGACCCGCCACCCCGGCACGGCCGGCTGGGAGAAGGCCGCCGGCAAGGGCGACCCGCTGCGGATGACCAAGACGTTCCACGTGGTCCCCCGGGGCGTCGCGCTGGTGATCGGCTGCAACACCTTCCCGACCTGGAACTCCTACCCGGGGCTCTTCGCCTCGCTGGTCACCGGCAACCCGGTGGTCGTCAAGCCGCACCCGCGCGCGGTGCTGCCGCTCGCGATCACCGTGCGCTACGCCCGGGAGGTGCTCGCGGAGGCCGGGTTCGACCCGAACCTGGTGCTGCTCGCGGCCGAGGCCCCCGGCGAGACGCTCGCCTCGACCCTGGCCCTGCACCCGTCCGTGCGGATCGTCGACTTCACCGGCTCCACCGAGTACGGCGACTGGCTGGAGGCCAACGCGCGGCAGGCCGCCGTCTACACGGAGAAGGCCGGCCTCAACACCGTCGTGGTCGACTCCACCGACGACTTCGCCGGCATGTGCCGCAACCTCGGCTTCACGCTGACCCTGTACAGCGGCCAGATGTGCACCACCTCGCAGAACATCCTGATCCCCTCGGGCGGCATCGAGACCGACCAGGGGCACAAGAGCTTCGACGAGGTGGCGGGGGGCATCGCGGCGGCGGTCGGGAAGCTCACCGCCGACCCGGCCCGCGGCGTGGAACTGACCGGCGCGATCGTCAACGACGGGGTGCTGGAGCGGCTCGACGAGATCACCAAGGTCGGTGAGCCGGTGCTGGAGTCGCGTACGGTCGAGCACCCCGCCTTCCCGGGCGCCGTGGTGCGTACGCCGACGATCGTCAAGCTCGCCGCCGACGACAACGCCACCTACTCGCGGGAGTGGTTCGGGCCGATCTCCTTCGCCATCGCGACCGACTCCACGGCGCACAGCCTGGAGATCCTGCGCTCGACGGTCGGCGAGAAGGGCGCCCTCACCGCGGCGGTCTACTCCACCGACGAGGCGGTGCTGGACGCCGCCGAGGCGACGGCCATCGAGGTCGGCGTGCACCTGTCCTGCAACCTGACCGGCGGCGTGTTCGTGAACCAGTCGGCGGCGTTCTCCGACTTCCACGGCAGCGGCGCCAACCCGGCGGCCAACTCGGCCCTCACCGACGGCGCCTACGTGGCGAACCGCTTCCGTGTCGTCCAGAGCCGCCGCCACGCCTGACCCGGCGACGGTGAAAGGAAGGGCCCCTCTTAACGCCTGGCGTAGAGGAGGGGCCCTTCTCAACACTCAGGCGGGGCGGCGCATCTGGAGTTCGGTGAGCGCGGGGATCTTCGGGTGCGGAACGCGTACGCCGGTGTCCTCGAAGCCCAGCCGCTGGTAGGCGCGGTAGGCCCGCTCGTTGCCGACCACCACCTCCAGCATCAGCTCCGGCCGCCCGCAGGTGCGTGACCACCTCGCCACCGCCTCGACCAGGTCGCCGAGCAGGCCGGTGCCCCGCCAGGCCGGGGTGAGGTAGACGGCGTACACGACGGTCAGGCCCGGCTCGTCCGGCGTCGCGGTGCCCCCGGCATGCCCGACGAGGCGGCCTCCCGGGTCCGCCACGAACTGGGCGTTCCCCGTGCCCGCCGACGCGTACGCGATCCGGGCCGCGTACTCGGCGTGCGGTCGGGCGGCGGCGTCGGCGATCGTCTCCAGGAACGCCAGCGGCGCGTCCGCGAGCATCTCCAGCCGCAGCGCCCGCATGCGGGCGGCGTCCCGGGGATGGACCCGCCGGACCGGTGCCCTCCGCGCGGCGGGCCACCCGCCGGTGTCCCGTCGGGACGGCAGCCGCACCGCGCTGGGCATCCCCGGACCGGTTGTCATGAGCGCATGCCTACCACAGCGACGGGCGACGATGCCGATCGCACGGAATGCGCCCGATTTGTGGTCGTGCGTGGCCGTCACGCCTCGTGTAGCGTGCGATTCCGGTCACCGATTCAGCGGCCGTCGCCGATCGCCGAACGGTGGTCCCCGGCGGCCGGCGTGCCGGTTCCCGGGTCGTGGAATGCCGCGCAGAGTGAGGAAGTGCACCGTGGCACAGGGCACCGTGAAGTGGTTCAACTCCGAAAAGGGCTACGGCTTCATCGCCGTCGACGGCGGGCAGGACGTCTTCGTTCACTTCTCCGCTATCGAGATGGACGGCTACAAGGCGCTGGACGACGGCCAGCGGGTGGAGTTCGAGATCGCCCAGGGCCAGAAGGGCCCCCAGGCGGAGCGGGTCCGCGTCATCGCCTGACCGGCGACCGGCCCGCCGGGAGCGCCGGGCAGGGGCTGCGGTGCGCGTACGCACCGGGGAGGATCATGAGCCTTTCCAGCTGTCGCTGAGGAGGGTTCTTTGTCCGACCAGCAGCCTCCGGCCACTCCGTCCCCCGGTCCCGGAGACCCCGACCCGTCGGTGCGGCCGACGGGTGACCCCACCGCGCCGCAGCCCGGCCCGGCGCCCCAACCGTGGGAGCCGACCATGGCCCCCGGGGCGTACGGCGCCCCGCCGCCCGGCCCGTACGGCGGCCAGCCGTGGTACCCGGGTGGTCCGGCGGCCTGGCCGGCCCCGGCGTACCCCGGCGGGTGGTTCCCGCCCGGATTGGACCCGAACGATCCGCTGGTCAACCCGCCCGGAGCCGGCGTGGGCGGATGGTGGGCGCGCTGCGTCGGCGCGGTCCGACGCGGCTGGCCCCTGCTGGTGCCGATCCTGCTGCTCACCCAGGTGCTGCCGGCGGCGCTGGTGTCCCTGCTCTCGCTGGCGGTCGACCCGACCGCGCGGTGGGACGCCGACCTGGCCGAGAACCCCGACGCGCTTCCGGACACCTTCCTCGCCGACCTGGCAGCGATGTTGGGCGTGCTCGTCGGTGCGCTGGTGATCTTCGGCCTGGTCCAGGCCGTCGGCTGGGGGGCCGGCACCTGGGTGGTCGCCCGCCAGGCGGCCGGCGAGCCGGTGAGCCTCGGCGGGGCGTTGCGCCACGGCGCCCGCCGGGCCCTCGGTCTGTGGGGGTGGAGCCTGCTGGTGGGCGTGCTGGTCGGGGTCGGTGTCTGCTTCTGCGTCCTGCCCGGGATCTACCTCGTGTTCGCGCTGAGCCTGGCCGGGCCGGTCTACCTCTTCGAGCGGCAGAACCCGATCGGTCGCGCGTTCCGGATGTTCCACGAGCGGCTCGGCCTGGTGCTGGGTCGGATGGCGTTGGTGGCGGTCGCCTTCGTGGTCGTGTCGGTGGTGGCCGGCATCGTCGAGGCGGTCGGCGGGCTGCCGTTCGGCACCACTCCGCTGGATTCGCCCGGTACGGCGGTCGGGATCGTCGTGGTGAGCCTGACCGGTGCGGTGCTGGCCCTGCCGGCGTACCTCGCCTACCTCGTCGGCCTGGTCGTGACGTACGCCGAGCAGCGGGCCTGCGAGGGTCCGGTGAACGCCGCGCGACTTGCCGCGGAACTCGGCTGACCGGGGCACTCGTGCTTGCACTCGGCAGGGGAGAGTGCTAAACAAGTCATTGGCACTCGCATACCGTGAGTGCCAATGGTCGGGGCGGTAGGGCCACGGCCGCAACGGCGCCCAGTCGCTGGTGCGGCACATGGCCGGTCGTCGCGGGCTATCCGGCCCGGCCGAGGAGACGTCGTCGTCGCCAGGTGGCGACGTCCCCAAGGTGCGTACACCAGGCGGCCCATCCGGGACACACACTCGGGTGGCCCGTGAGTGTCCAGGAGGACAACGCCGTATGGCCAAGATGATCGCGTTCGACGAAGAGGCGCGCCGCGGCCTCGAGCGGGGCATGAACCAGCTCGCCGACGCCGTGAAGGTGACGCTCGGCCCCAAGGGCCGCAACGTCGTGCTCGAGAAGAAGTGGGGTGCCCCCACCATCACCAACGATGGTGTGAGCATCGCCAAGGAGATCGAGCTCGAGGACCCGTACGAGAAGATCGGCGCCGAGCTGGTCAAGGAGGTCGCGAAGAAGACCGACGACGTCGCCGGTGACGGCACGACGACGGCGACCGTCCTGGCCCAGGCCCTGGTCCGTGAGGGCCTGCGCAACGTGGCTGCCGGCGCCAACCCGATGGCCCTGAAGCGGGGCATCGAGGCGGCCGTGGCCAGCGTCTCGGAGGAGCTGCTGAAGCTCGCCAAGGACGTCGAGACCAAGGAGCAGATCGCCTCCACCGCCTCCATCTCCGCCGGTGACAGCACCGTCGGCGAGATCATCGCCGAGGCGATGGACAAGGTCGGCAAGGAAGGCGTCATCACCGTCGAGGAGAGCAACACCTTCGGGCTGGAGCTGGAGCTCACCGAGGGTATGCGCTTCGACAAGGGCTACATCTCCGCGTACTTCATGACCGACCCGGAGCGTATGGAGGCCGTCTTCGACGACCCGTACATCCTGATCGTCAACAGCAAGATCTCGTCGGTGAAGGACCTGCTCCCGATCCTGGAGAAGGTCATGCAGGGCGGCAAGCCGCTGCTGATCATCGCCGAGGACCTGGAGGGCGAGGCCCTGGCCACCCTGGTGGTCAACAAGGTCCGGGGCACCTTCAAGTCGGTCGCCGTCAAGGCGCCGGGCTTCGGTGACCGCCGCAAGGCCATGCTGACCGACATCGCCATCCTCACCGGTGGCCAGGTCATCAGCGAGGAGGTCGGCCTCAAGCTGGACGCCGTCAGCGTCGACATGCTGGGCCGGGCCCGCAAGGTCGTGGTGACCAAGGACGAGACCACGATCGTCGACGGTGCCGGTGACGCCGAGCAGATCCAGGGCCGGGTGAACCAGATCCGGGCCGAGATCGACAAGAGCGACTCCGACTACGACCGCGAGAAGCTGCAGGAGCGCCTGGCCAAGCTGGCCGGCGGTGTTGCGGTGATCAAGGTCGGCGCGGCCACCGAGGTCGAGCTCAAGGAGCGCAAGCACCGCATCGAGGACGCCGTCCGCAACGCGAAGGCCGCCGTCGAGGAGGGCATCGTCCCGGGTGGTGGCGTCGCGCTGGTGCAGGCCGGCAAGACCGCCTTCGACAAGCTGGACCTCGCCGGTGACGAGGCGACCGGCGCGCAGATCGTCCGGATCGCGCTGGACGCCCCGCTGCGGCAGATCGCCGTCAACGCCGGCCTCGAGGGCGGCGTCGTGGTGGAGAAGGTACGTAACCTCGACGCGGGCCACGGCCTCAACGCCGCCAACGGCGAGTACGTGGACCTGCTGGCCGCGGGCATCATCGACCCGGCCAAGGTGACCCGGTCGGCGTTGCAGAACGCTGCGTCGATCGCGGCGCTCTTCCTCACCACCGAGGCCGTCGTGGCGGACAAGCCGGAGAAGACCCCGGCCGCCCCGGCTGGTCCGGGTGGCGGGGACATGGACTTCTGAGTCCGGTTTCCTGAACGCCGAAAGGGGCGGGCCGCGTCAGCGGTCCGCCCCTTTCCGTGTTCCGCGCTGGCGACAGCGGCGCGCTCCCGCCTGTCACGTCGGCAGGGGCCGCTGGTTGCGCCGCTTGTGTGCCCGGTCGTACGGCTGCCGGATCTGGACCGGTTCGTCCACCGGCGTGACCGGCTCGTCGGCCGGTTGGTCGGCGCCGGTCATCTCCGCCCGCTGCTCGGCGTCGCCGTAGTCGAGTCGGTCGAACGGCAACGGGCCGGGCAGTTCGTCGTCCGTGGTCATGAGAGCCTCCTCTACCGAAACGGTAGGGGGCGTCGATGACCCATGCGGGCGAATGACGTTATCTGGGTCTATATCCCATTCGCCCCTTTATTGATCTCCGAGCGTCCTCCGGTACAGGAAGAACACCCGCTCGATCCGCGCGCCCGCGCTGCCCGAGTAGAACGGCACGGGTCCCACCCAGCCGATCTGCGCGGTGTCGATTCCCGCCGCCCGCTGGTCGGCCAGGCAGCGCCGCAGCAGCACCCCGCCGATACCCGAACCCTCGGCCGCCGGCGCCGTGCCCATCGGGCCGAACCAGCTGGGCCGGGACGACCCCCACGCCGCGAAACCGAGCAGCTCGCCCTCGCGTTCCGCCAGGTGGCAGCCCGCCCGGTCACGGCCGAGCGACCCGGCCAGCTCCTCGTCCCACGAACCACCGAAGGTGGAACGGGCGAAGGCCGTCAGCGCCGGCAGGTCCGCCGGCTCCGCGCGCCGTACCGACACACCCTGGCCGGCCAGCCGCGCCTCCGCGGTCTCCGTCGGCCGCAGGGCGGGGGATCCGGCGTACGACAGGTCGGCGGTCATGTTCCACGCCGTCCGGTCCTGCGTGTAGCCGAGCGCCAGTGCGGCGCAGACCGCCGGGGTGTAACGCACGTCGATACCGGGCCAGCCGTACCAGGGCGGGTTGCCGGCGAGCAGCACTTCGGCCGCGCCCAGCCCGGCGAGCGTCCGCTCGGCGTACGACAGCAGCGCCCGCCCGACGCCGCGCCGACGGTGCGCCGGATCCACCGCCACCAGGTCGACGTGCCCGAGTCGGGTGTCCCGCCCGGAGATCGAGCAGACCACCGTCCCGACCAGCTCTGCACCCCGGTACGCGCCGAGCGCCACCACCGGCCGGTCGGCGCCCGCCCGGATCCACAACGTGTCGATCAGGGCGTCCGCCTCGGCCGCGTCCTCGGGCAGGTCCAGCGCCCGCCGGCACAGCCCCACCACATCCGGCACACGGTCGGCGGCCAGCTCGGTGACGATGATCTCCGCGTCCATGGTCGCCGACCCTAGAGCACCGGGGGTCACCTGTTAAGAAGGGGCCCTTTCACCTCACCAGGCGTTAAGCGGGGGCCTTCCTTACCGCCCTTCCTTACCGCTGGGCGGCCTGGACGGCGGCGTACGCGTCGACCAGCCCGGCGCCGACGACGTTCCGCGGGTCGCCGCAGGTGTCCGTCGGCACCTGCGCGGGTGTCGCGGTCTCGGCGAGGATCCGCCGCGTCCGGTCCAGGTCCCCGACCAGCGCCGGGTTCGCCGACCACATCAGCGCCACCACGCCCGCCACCTGGGGGGTCGCCATGGAGGTGCCGCTGAGCGACCCGTACCCGCCCCCGGGCATCGCGGAGAGGACCTCCTCGCCCGGCGCGACCAGGTCCGGCTTGGCGACCCCGCCTGGTGCCGGTCCCCGCGACGAGAAGCTGGCCACCCGGCGCCGGTCGTCCACCGCGCCCACGGTGAGCACCTCCGCGTACGGCGCGGGCGGATCGTCGAGCGAGCCACAGGAGGGTCCGGTGTTGCCGGCCGCCGCGACGACCATGATCCCGGCGGCGTCGAGCGCGGCGGCGGCCGGCCGGAGCACGCCCGGGTCGCAACCCTCGATCGATGGGCAGCCCCACGAGTTGGTGAGGATCTCCGGCGCGCGGGCGGGGCGACCGTCGGTGAACGGGTCCCCGCCGGGCGGGAACGGGGCGAGCATGAACTGGAGGCAGTCCAGGTAGTGGGCGGGGTTGCCCAGGTTGCGGTCCAGGTTGACGCAGCCCACCCAGCCGGCGCCCGGGGCCACCCCGACGCCGTTGCGGCCCACCGCGCTGCCGACCGTGTGGGTGCCGTGGCCGCCCTGGTCGGTGGGGAAGCGGGTGGCGTCCCACGGGTCGTACCAGGAATCGTCGCCGCCCCGGAAACCCTCGGCCAGCGCCGGATGCCTCCCGTCCACCCCCGAGTCGGAGCTGCCCACGGTGACGCCGGTGCCGGTCACTCCCAGCTCCGACCAGACCTTGTCCGCGCCGATCAGGCGGACGTTCCACTCCGGTCCGGTCGGCGCGGGGGCGTCGCCCCGGGTCACGCCGGCCGGCTCGGGCAGCGGCCGTACCCGCTGGCTCACCAGCACGCGGGCCACCTCGGGCCGGCCGGCCAGCCAGGCCCGCACCGCGGGGCCGCCGTCCACCTCGATCGCGTTGACCAGGTAGTACGAGGTGTGGTCGAGCCGCAGCCAGCGCAGGTCCCGGCGCAGGTCGGCCTGCGTCCGGTCGGCGGTCTCCACGAGCCGCCGGTAGACCTCGGTCGCCCGTGCGTCCCGCCCCGCCTTCCCGGGTGCGGTGGGGACGCCGCTCAGGTCCGCCTGGTCCCGGAGCACCACCAGCAGCCGCTCGCCGTGCAGGCCGGGTTGACCGGGGCCGACCGCGACCACCCCGACGGTGGCCAGCAGGACCGCGGCGGTCACCCCGGCCACCCGCCGGCGCGGCAGACCGCCGCGGGGACGGGCGAACAGCACGCCGTACGCGACGGCGAGCACGGCCGCGACGGCGAGCCCGGCGCCGGCGGCAGCCGCCACCCAGTACGGCACGTCGCGGGTGTTGACCAGGACGACGCTGATCTCCTCGGGATCGGTGAACGCCAGCGGGCCGAACACGCCGAGCCCGACCAGCCAGCCGGTCGCCGGGCGCGTGACCGCCGGCCCCGGGTCGGGTTCCGCGCCGGCCGGACCGGTGTCGGTGGAGATCGGGGCGGTGTCGGCCGACCGGCGGGTCGCCATGGCCAGGGCGGCGAGCGCGAAACCGGTCGGCGGCAGGGTCAGCAGGAGCGGCAACTGGGCACCCGACTGGCCGACCCCGGCCCCCAGCAGCAGCAGCGCCACCCCGGCGACCAGTCCGCCGACCAGCACCAGCCGCGCCGGCCGGGGCGGCGTGCCGACCGCGAACACCGACCAGAAGGCGTCGTCCAGCAGCGCGGTGGCCACCATGCCGACCGCCGCCGCCGCGAGGACGGCGAGCAGGGTCTCCAGCAGCCCGCCGAGCGCGCCCACCCACACCCACGGCAGCAGCAGGGCCAGCCCGGCGGTCACCCCGAGCCTCCCCACCGCGATCTTGCAGTTTGGGTCGCTCGATTGCGGCCTTCGCCCCATTCGCCCCGGCAGAAAGTGCAAGATCGCGGGAGTGGGCCGGGTTGCGTCGCTCGTGCGGGTGCGGCCCAGCCGGCGGGCGGCGAGGGCGGCTACGGCGGCGGTGACGGCGAGGGCCGCGAGGTAGGCCTCGTGGTGCACCGGGGGGAGGGCCCGGAGCAGCCCCAGCAGCCCCAGCACGAGCACCCCGGCCAACCAGACCCGGCCCGTCGCCCGGACCGCCGCCGAGCGCGGCACCAGCGCCAGCGCCAGCGCGGGCGCACCGGCCAGCAGCACCGTGGCCAGCGCCACCACCGGCCACAGCCAGACCGCCCGGTCCAGGCCCGACGCGAGCAGCACCTGGTCGGTCAGCCACCCGCCGAACTGGGAGACCACGGTGAACCCGACGATCCAGAGCCCGGTGAACACGGCCGCCACCACCGCCCATGGACCCGGGCGGGGCGGAGCGGGATGAACGGGTCGACCGGGGGGAAACGGTGGGCCGATCTCCATGCCCCGACAGTACGGCGCGGGCGGTGCATGCCGTCGGACGGCCACGACCGCTACCGTGGAACCGTGCGTGACCCCAACGTGTCCCGGTCCGTGGCCGGCCAGCTCTCGCCCGAGCGGCGTGCCGCCGACCTGCGCCGACTCCGGGCGGAACGCTTCGACGTCCTGATCATCGGCGGGGGTGTGACCGGAGCGGGCGCCGCCCTGGACGCCGCCTCCCGAGGTCTCAAGGTGGCCCTGGTGGAGGCGCGCGACTACGCCGCCGGCACCTCCAGCCGGTCCAGCAAGCTCATCCACGGCGGCCTGCGCTACCTGGAGCAGTTGGAGTTCCACCTGGTGCACGAGGCGCTGACCGAGCGCGGGCTGCTGGCCACCCGGCTCGCACCGCACCTCGTCCGGCCGGTGCCGATCCTCGTTCCGCTGCCCGCCGGTAACGGCATCCGGGACCTGCCGGCCCGACTGTTCCGCCGCTCCTACTACGGGGCCGGCGTGGCCGCGTACGACGCCTTCGCGGGCGTCTTCGGCGGCGGTCGCGGGATGCCGCTGCACCGGCACCTCACCCGCGAGGGTGCCCGGCGGATCTTCCCCAGCCTGCGTCCCGACACCCTGGCCGGCGCCATCCGCTACTACGACGGGCAGGTCGACGACGCCCGGCTGGTGGTCACGCTGGCCCGGACGGCGGCCAGCCTCGGCGCGACCGTGGTCACCAGCACCCGGGCGGTCGGCCTGATCCGGCAGGCCCGCGAGGTGACCGGCGTCCGGGTCCGCGACCTGGAGGCGCCCGCCGGCTCCGAGGCCGAGTTCGAGGTACGCGCCCGGGTGGTCATCGGCGCCACCGGCGTGTGGAGCGACGACATGTCGCGGATGCTCAACGACGTGGGGCTGCGCCCCGGCATCCGGGTGCGGGCCTCCAAGGGCGTCCACCTCGTGGTGCCCCGCTCGGCGATCACCGGTGAGGCCGGCCTGATCCTGCGCACCGCCACCAGCGTGCTCTTCGTCATCCCGTGGGGTGGGCACTGGATCATCGGCACCACGGACACCGACTGGCGGCTGGACCGCTCCCACCCGTCCGCCTCGGCCCGTGACATCGAGTACCTGCTCGACCAGGTCAACACGGTGCTCGACCGGCCGCTCACCACCGCCGACATCGAGGGCGTGTACGCGGGCCTGCGGCCGCTGCTGGCCGGCGAGGCCGACTCCACCTCGAAGCTGTCCCGCGAGCACGCGGTCTTCGAGCCCATGCTCGGCCTGCTGCTGGTGGCCGGCGGCAAGTACACGACGTACCGGGTGATGGCCTCGGACGTGGTCGACCGGGCCGCGCACCGGCTCGGCGCGGTCCGTCCGTCGCGTACCGCCGACCTGCCGCTGCTCGGCGCCGACGGGTACGCGCCCATGTGGCGGGACCGGGCCGACCTGGCTCGCCGGCACGGCGTGCCGGTCGGAGTGGTGGAGCACCTGCTGGAGCGGTACGGCACCCTCACCCGCGACCTGCTCGCCCTGATCGACGCCGACCCGCTGCAGGCCTCCCCGCTGGCCGGTGCCCCGGAGTACCTGGCCGCCGAGGTGACGTACGCGACCCGCGCCGAGGGGGCGCTGCACCTGGAGGACGTGCTGACCCGGCGTACCCGGATCTCGTTCGAGACCGCGCACCGGGGCCTGGACTCGGCCGAGCACACCGCCGAGCTGATGGGCGCGGTGCTCGGGTGGGACGCGGCGACGCGTGCTCGCGAGGTGGAGCACTACCGGGCCCGGGTGGAGGCCGAGCGGCAGTCCCAGCTGATGCCGGACGACGCCACGGCGGACGCGGCCCGACTGGGGGCGCCGGACGTACGCGGTTTCGCGGCCGACCGCGGTGGTGACGGCGACCCCGCTGAACTTCCGTCGTCCTCCCGCTGACCGATGGTCCGAAAGACCGTCCATCATCGATGCCCGACCGGTCGGCCGGTTTCGAGCGCTACCTACGGTGGGGTAGGTTGCGGCGCGTGGTTCCCCCTTCCTGGTCGCGTCCGGTCCTTTTGTCCGTAGCCGTGCTGACCGTGATCGTGCTCGCCGGCTGCTCCGGCGCCGACGCCGGTGGAGCGCCCCGAACGGACGGGTCCGCGGCGGGCCGGCCGGGGCTGCCGGGCGCGGCCACCGCCGAGAAGGGCCGGGTCAGCCTGTTGCAGAAGGTCGGCGACGACGGCCCGCTGCGGAGCCTCAACGTGCAGGCGGACGGCCGGTGGGAGTGCGCCGACTGCGCCGGGGACGGTGTCACGTCGACCGGCGCCCTCGACGCGGAACAGGTGAAGCGGTTGCAGGACCTGCTCGCCGACCCCGGGCTGGCGAAGGAGACCGACCAGGCCCGGGAGTACCGGGTGAGCTGCATCGACGCGCTCACGTCGAGCCTGGTCACCACGGTCGGGCTGATCACCTCGCAGGACTGCCCGGGTGAGGAGAAGCCACCGGTCGCGTACGAGATCCTGCTGCTGCTCACCCAGGCCACGCCGGCCGAGCCCACCGCCTGAGCGGCCCCGTCAGAGCACCTTGCCCGGGTTGAACAGCCCGTCCGGGTCGAGCGCCGCCTTGATCGCCCGGTGCACCCGGACGCCGACCGGGCCGATCTCCCGGGCCAGCCAGTCCCGCTTGAGCAGGCCGACGCCGTGCTCCCCGGTGCAGGTGCCACCCAGGTCCAGGCCGAGCCGCATGATCTCGTCGAACGCGCGCCGGCCCCGCTCCAGGCTCCCCGGGTCGGCCCGGTCCACCACGATGTTCGGGTGCATGTTGCCGTCCCCGGCGTGCCCCACGACGCCGATCGGCACCTCGCACTCCGCCGCGATCCGAGCCACCCCGTCGAGCAGGGCGGCCAGCGATCCCCGGGGCACGGCCACGTCGTCGATGACCAGCCCGCCGGTGCCGTCCGGGTACGTCTCGGCCGCGTACCTCTCCATCGCCGGATGGGCGAGCCGGCGGGCCTGCAACAGCGCCGCGGCCTCGACCGCGTCGGTGGCCGCGTAGACCTCGTCGGCGCCCGCCTCCTCGCACACCCGGGTCAGGCCGGCCAGGTCGTCCGGCGCCCGGGAGCCGGTGTCGACGGCGGCCAGCAGCAGCGCCTGCGCGTCGGTGCGCAGACCCATCGGCCGGTACGCCTCGATCGCCCGCAGGTGGGTCTGGTCGAGCAGCTCCAGCAGGCTGGGGGAGAGGCCCTGGGCGGCGATCTCGGCGACCGCCGTGCCGGCCGCGGCGGTGGACGGGAAGACCGCCACCATGGTCAACGACTCCGCCGGGGCGGGCCGCAGGGCGACGGTCACCTCGGTGATCACCCCGAGGGTCCCCTCGGATCCGACGAACAGACGGGTCAGGTCGTAGCCCGCCACCCCCTTGGCGGTACGCCGGCCGGTGCGCAGCACCTCGCCGTCGGCGAGCACCACCTCCAGGCCCAGCACGTACTCGGTGGTGACTCCGTACTTGACGCAGCACATGCCGCCCGCGTTGGTGGAGACATTGCCGCCGATGGTGGACGACTCCCAGGAGCCGGGGTCGGGCGGGTACCAGAGGCCCTGCTTCGCGACGGCGGCGGCGAGCGCGGCGTTGACCACGCCCGGCTGCACCACCGCGATCCGGCTGACCGGGTCGATCTCTCCGATCGCGTCCATCGCGACCGTGCTGAGCACCACCGCGCCGTCGACCGCGTTCGCCGCGCCCGCCAGCCCGGTCCGCGCCCCCTGCGGCACCACCGGTACGCCGTGCCGCGCCGCCGCCCGCACCACCGCGACGACCTCTTCGGTCGTCCGTGGGCGGGTGACCACCAGCGGCGTACCGGACGCGCAGAGGTCGGCCTCGTCCCGCTCGTGCATCCGGAGCAGGTCGGGGTCGGTCAGCACGGCGTCGTCGCCGAGGGCGGCGCGCAGCTCGTCGAGGAGGGGGGTACCAGCCATGCCGGGAAGGCTACGGTCGTCGCCACGTGATCATCAACCGGCGCGGGGCGGGGCTAGATTGGCCGCCATGCTCTATGTCGACCGGCCGGCCTGGCCCTGGCGCGGGCGGCTCTGGTCGCATCTGATCAGCGACGTCTCCCCGGCGGAGCTGCACGCCTTCGCCGAGGCGTTGGGCGTGTCCCGCCGGGCCTTCGACCGGGACCACTACGACATCCCGGCCGAGCGCTTCGCCATGGCGGTCTGGCTCGGCGCCGAGGTGGTCCCGAGCCGCGACCTGGTGGCGCTTCTGCGTCGCTCCGGCCTCCGCCGCCCCAAGCACCTCACCCGCCCTGCCCGCTGACTCTCCCGCCGTCGTCGCGCCTTCCCCGATCCGGGGCGGTGTGGTCGACCCCGGCGTCGTCGTGACCGAGAGTGGTCGTCGTGGCGGCGGAGCCGGCGGACCGAGCGACGGGCCGGAGGGTCAGGTGAGGGTGGCCAGTTCGCGTACGAGGTTGCCGCGGGCGGCGGCCTCCCAGGCCGTGGACGGTCCCGGGAGGTGGAAGAGCGCGGGGAGGGCGAGGAGACTCCGGAGCACGTCGGCGCGGCCGGCGCGGAACGCCGGGTCGGGCACGTGGGCGTACTCCGCGCGGACCGCGGCGGCGTAGCGGTCGTACGCCTCCGGAGCGCCGGCGAGGACGGCCAGGTCGGCGTCGCAGAGCAGCGCGCCGTCGGTGTCGGCCGGGTCGGGGGCGTGACCGGCGGTGAGCAGAACCAGGCGGCGGACCTCGGCCACGGCGGCGGCCGGCAGACCGCACCGGGTGAGCAGCGTGCCGGCCAGCGCGGCGCTGTCCCGCTCGTTGGCGTCGCCCGCGGCCCGCGGGTCGTACACCGCGTCGTGGCACCAGGCCGCGAGCCGGACCAGGTCCGGGCGCCGGGCCAGCGGGGCGTACGCGTCGACGACGTCCAGCACGGCGGACAGGTGCGTGAGCGTGTGGTAGTGCCGGTGCGGCTCTCCCCAGCGGGCGAGGAGGTCGTCTCCGGCGGCGGCCACCGCCGCCAGGTCGGTCGCCCCCGCGTCCCGGGCCGCCGCCCGCCACCGCTCGGTCAGGTCCACCACGCCGCCGAGTCTGCCGCCTCCATCCGGCACGTCGAAAAGGGGGAGCCTTCCGCACGATTCACCGTGCGTGGCGCGGGTAGTCCCGGCCATGGCCGTGGCCCGGGAGCGCCGACACTCGCTGATGCGTCGGGTGGGACTGCGCGACGGCGCACGTGACGTCGACGGCGCCCGAATCGCCGGGGCGATGGAGCAGATCCGGCACCGGGGACGCGCCAACCTGCACGACCGGCTGCACCGCGTGCGGTTGTCGATGGGTCTGGCCGTCCAGGCCGGCCTCGCCGCCGGCCTGTCCTGGCTGGCGGCCCACGAACTCCTCGGCAACCCGCAGCCGGTGTTCGCGCCGATCTCCGCGGTCGGCACGCTCGCCGTCTCGGTCGGCCAGCGGTTCAAGCGTACGGTCGAGCTGATCGTCGGGGTCGCGATCGGCGTGGCGCTCGGCGACCTCCTCATCTTCCTGCTGGGCACCGGCCCGTGGCAGCTCGGCCTGGTGGTCTTCGCGGCGATCATCCTGACCGTCTTCGCCGGCGCGAGCGTCGCCATCGTCATCCAGGCCGCGGCGACGGCGGTGCTGATCGTCACGCTCAGCCCGTCGACCGAGAACCTGGAGTTACCCCGGTTCGTCGACGCCTTCGTCGGCGGCGGCATCGCGCTGCTGGTCACCGCCGTGCTGCTGCCGCTGAACCCGCTCCGCGTGATCAACCGGGCCGCGCGCCCGGCGCTGGACCTGCTCGCGGCCCAACTGGACACCACCGCGGACGGCCTCCGCGAACGGGACCGGAACAAGGTGCAGCAGTCCCTGGAACGACTGCGGAACAACAAGGACGAGCTGAACACCTTCACCGAGGCGATCGAGGGGGCGAAGGAGACCGCGATGCTCTCGCCGGCCCGGTGGCACCGGCGCGACGAACTCACCCACTACGGCGAGGCGGCCGAGCCGATCGACCGGGCGATGCGCAATACGGGCACCCTGATCCGCCGCTCGGTGACCCTCATCGAGGACGAGGAGGCCATCCCGGAGCCGATGCCGGACTCGGTGGGCCACCTCGCCGAGTCGGTGCGCATGCTCAAGCACGAGTTCGCCGTCGGTGAGGAACCGGAGAAGGCCCGGGAGCGGGCGCTGCGAGCGGTCAGCGAGGCCGGTCGGGCGTACAAGGAGGGGGTGGGGTTCTCCGGCAACGTCGTGATCGCCCAGGTGCGGACCACCGCGAGTGACCTGCTGGTCGCCTCCGGCCTCAGCCAGGAGGAGGCGAACCGGCTGGTCCGGGAGTCCTTCGGCGACCGGCCCCAGCCGGGCGGGCAGGCCGAGCCGGAGAGCGCTCCGAAACCACCCACCGCCCCACCCGTCGGCTGAGGCCGTCCGGTTCAGCCCAGGTCGCCGAGCGCGGCGAGGAGCCGGTCCACGTGCTCGGCCGTGCTGCCCAGGCCGATGCTGGCCCGCAGGGCGGTGGCCGGCATCCACTCGCGGAGACGATCGAGGCGTTCGCCGAACTCGTCGACGCCGGTGACATCGGCCAGTGGGGC
>NZ_JBFAMU010000025.1:0-24785 GCF_040656655.1 Micromonospora sp. NPDC049799 | reverse complement strand
CTCGCCGCCGCGGGGCTGGCCGCGACGATCAGCGCGACCGATCCGACCAGCGCGGCGGCGGCTCGCTGCTGCCGGCCCATCCCGGGCAGCCGGGGCGCCGGCCGGCGTAGCGTCTGTGCGCCCAGCTCGACGAGGACGGAGAGGGCGAAGGTCGCCCAGCCGAACCAGCCGGCCAGCGCCAGCGCGCGCAGGAACAGCTGACCGTCGTCGCGGCTGGTCAGCGTGGCACCGATCTCGGCCAGCGTCGGCACCTGGTCGGGCAGCGGGTTGCCCGCGAGGGTCAGCAGCGCCACCGGGGCGCCGACCAGCACCCCGCAGAGCACGACGAGCGCGCCGAGTCCGGTGAGGACGCGTCCGGTCCGCCGTACGACGGACCCACCCGATGCGGTCATGACTGCCTTCCTTCCTACGGTGCTCCGGTGAGTGCGCGCGCGGTCGCCCGGCCCGAGACGGTGACCGTCTTGTCGAAGCCGACCAGGCCGAGCAGGGATCGCTGATAGGTGACGGTGACGTCGACCTGGACGAGGGTCTCGCCGTCGACAACCGGGAAGGTGACGGTGTGGCCGGTGGAGCCGGCGGCGGTGAGGTACTCGGCGACGGCCTGCCGGGCCTGTGGCTGGTTGATCTGTTTCGGCCCGCCCTCGATCGCCGTGGCCCGGTCGATCGACTGGCCACCGGCTCGGGCCGCCTCCGCGGCGAGGTTCTCGGCGCGTTGCAGGGTGCGCAACTGCCCGGCGCCGTCGAAGGCGAGCGCGATGACGGTGAGGACGCCGACGGCGGCCACCGCCAGGAACACGCTCACCCGCCCGTCGTCTCGGCGGTGACGACGTGTCAGCGCCGCGCGGCGGGCGGTCATCCTCGACTCCGGTAGCGGTCCAGCGGGGAGGTGAAGCTCGCCGACACCTCGTTCTGCAGCGTCATGCCGGGCAGCACGGAGAGCTTCATGTCCTGGTAGGAGACGGTGCATTCGATGCGGACGGTGACCGAGGCCTCCTGCCCGACCGGGCTGCCGAACGCGTCGTCGAAGCTCGCCGGCCTGCCGGCCACCGACCCGCCGAACGTGAGCTGCGGCGTACCGGTGCAGTTGAGGCCCTTCCATTCGAGCTGCTGGTGGGCCGCGTCGTGGGCCTCGGCGCGGGCGGTGGCCGCGTTGCGGGAGATGGACGCCGCGCGGGCCGCGTCGTGCGCGGCGGCGTCGACCGCCTCGGCCGCCACGGCGGTACGGCCGGCCACGCCGGCCAGCACGATCAGCGCGATGAAGGCCGGGGCGAGCACGGCCACCTCGATGGAGACCGCGCCCCGGTCACCGGTACGCCTCATGGCACCGTCCACCGTTCCACCGTTCCGTGCGCGGTCTGCCGCACCGGGAAGTCCATCCCCGGCACGACCGACAGGGAGCGTCCGGTGACCGTGCAGGTCACCTCGGTCGCCGTGGTGACGCAACTCGGGCCGGGGGACTTCCAGCCGACCAGCCAGCCACCGGCGGCGGTGAGGAAGCCGGTCGCGCGGGCCGTGCCGGCGCCCGGCGGCGCCTGGTGGACGCGTTGCGCGTTGACCCCGCTCTGTGCCGCGTTCAGCGCCGTGGAGCGCGCCACGAACACGGCGGCGACCTGGATCGAGGCGAAGAGCAGCACCAGGATCGCCGGCATGGTCACCGCCAGCTCGACCGGGTTGGCACCCCGGTCCGCGCCGGACCCGAGCCGCCGCCGCACAGCGGCCGGCACGAGACGCCGGACGGCGGTCGTGGCCGCCCGGCGTCCTGAGTGGATGACTGCGTGGATCACGGGTCAGGCTTCTACTTCGGGTCCTGGTGCTTCGGGATGTTGTCCATCCAGTCGTTCGCCGCGCCCAGGGCCGCGGCGGTGACCGCCATGGCGACGGCGACCAGGCCGAAGATGATGACCGCGGTGGGGACGGGGCTGTCGCCCCGCTCTCCGTCGCGGCGCAGCTCGGCCAGGCGTGCCGCCAGCGTGGCGTGCACGTAGTGGATGACGGACATGGCGTGCTCCTTCTCTCGGGGTTTCACAGGCGGGCGATGAACGGGTAGATGACGAAGCCGAGGAGGACGAAGACGAGCAGCGACCCGGGGATGTCCAGGCGGCTCGTCACCCCCTCGGCGCGGGTCAGGTTGTCGGTGCGGATCTGGTCCCGCAGCGAGTCGGCGCGGCTGCGCAGCGTCTCATGCACCTGCGCGCCCTCGCTGCCGGCGGAGCGCATGATCGCGCCCACGTCACCCAGCTCCGGGATGCCGATGCGATCGGCGAGGTCGCGCAGCTCGTCCCAGGGCGAGTGCATCTGCATCTGGGCGATCCGCAGGGCCTCCCGGATCCGTTCGAAGACCCAGCCGTCGCAGACCGCCGCGGCGCGCTCCAGCGACTGCACCGGCCCGTGGGCGGCGGAGAGCTGCAACGCCACCAGGTCCAGGTAGGTGCAGATGGCGGCGCGGAACTCGTCCCGGGCGCGGTCGGCCCGGGTGATCACGGACCGGTGGGCGGACAGCGCGCAGACCAGCGCCAGACCGAGGCTGCCGAGCACCGGCACCACGACCGGCAGCCGTACGCCGACGGCGAGCAGCGTGACGCCGAGCAGGGTCGGCGCGGCCAGCCCGATCAGCCCGGAGAGCAGCAGCGACAGCGCGTACCGCTCGGGTGTCTGGTCGATCAGCGCGAGCTGGCGGTGCGGCGGTCGCAGCCACCGGGACAGCCCGGTCAGCCATTCCGGCTGCCGTGCGGCCGGTGCGACGGCGGAGGTGCCGGGCGGCTGGTGGAGCCGGCGCAGCGCCGGGCCGAGCGCCGGGGTCGCCGGCACCAGTTCCCGGACGACCAGGAAGACGCCCAGCCCGACGGCCGCCCCACCGACGACGGCGATCGCCAGGTGCCAGTTGAGGACCAGGTTCACGCGACCACCTCCTGCGGGTCCGGGGCGGGCAGGAAGCGCGCCGGACGCTGGGGCTGGCTCATCGACCGCACCCAGGCGAGCAGGCCGATGAAGGCCGCGCCGAGCACCGCCATCACCAGCTGTCCGAAGGGCGTGCCGTACGGGCGGACGTACTCGACGTTGATCAGCCCGTACGCGACGGTGGCAAGGGTCATGCCGGTGAGGAAGCGGACCGCGAACCGGGGTTGGGTGCGCTTCGCCTCGACCTCGCGCCGGGTGGCCACCTCGGTCGCCGCCGCGGTGGCGATCGAGCCGAGCACGTCGCCGAGCCGTTCGCCCCGGTCGGTGAGGTGCAGGATCAGCGCGGCGACGACCTGGTCGCAGACCGGGTCGCCGATCTCGTCGGCGAAGGCGAGCAGCGCCGGTCGGGCGAGCCAGCCGGCCTGGAGGCGGGCGGCGAGCAGCCGTACCTCCTCCTGGATCTCCTCCGGCGCGGTGGCGACCGTGCCGGTGATCGCCGCCTGGAGGCCCTGGCCGGTGGCGGAGACGTCCTTGAGCCGGCGGGTCCACTCACCGACGGCCTCGATGCGCGCGATGGCCCGCTGCTCCTCCTTGCCGACGGAGAAGAGCCACGGCGTGCCCGGCACGGCGATCGCCACCAGCAGGCCGACCACGGGCAGCCCGGTGATCAGGAACGCCAGCGCGCCCGCGACCACCGCGCCGACCAGCAGCGCCTGGTGGGCGCGTTGCTCGCGGGGGGTGGCGCCGGAGCCCTTCCAGAGCCGGTCGACGCCCTTACCCGATCCCGGGGCGGGACCCGGCGGGCGGCTGGTGCCGACGATCGCGACGACGGCCAGGATCAGCCCGGCCACGCAGGCGGCACCGGCCAGCACCGCGACGAGTTCCACGTTGTCCGGCACCGGTCACCGCCGTCCGAGACGGGTCTGCCGGGGTCGCCGCCAGGCGCCGGTGCCGGCCTCGATCCACCGGCCCAGCAGGCGGGCGTCGTAGCCGACCCGGAGCAGTTGGGCGCGGATCCGTTCCGGCAGGTGACGCGGCACCGCCCGGCCGTCCGGCCCCGGACCGAAGACCGTGGTGGTGATGATCCGGTTGTTGTCGCCGACGCCGATGACCTCCTCGACGTGCGAGACGAAGCGGTGCTTCCGCCCGCCGATCGCGGTCTCGTCCTCGACGGTGACGTAGACGATCAGGTCGAGCGCGTTGCCGGCCATCCGGCGGGCCTGGTCCACGGTCATCTCCCGGCCGTGCGCCAGCGCCAGCTCGATGATCCGCTCGCTGACCCCGCCGGGCGTACGGGCGTGGATGGTGCACATCGAGCCCCGGCTGGTGGTCATGGCCTGGAGCATCGGCACGATCTCCCGGGACCGGACCTCGCCGACGATGATCCGCAGCACGCCCATCCGCAGCGAGACGGGGATCAGGTCGGCGATGCTCACCTCACCGGCCGGTCGCCCGTCCATCCCTCGTTCGCCGTGGCCCTCCCGGGCCTCGAAGCTCATGACCGCCCGGTGCCGGTGCCCCCGGCGGGCGGGGAGCAGTTCCCGGCTCTCCTCCAGCAGCACGTACGGCTCGTCGGGCGGGATCTCGCTCATCAGCGCCCGGATGACGGTGGTCTTCCCGGCCCCGGCCAGTCCGGCGACCATGATGTTGAGGCCGGCCCGCATCGAGGCGCGCAGGAAGTCCCGCAGCAGCGGGTCGATCATCTCGTCCAGGTCGCCCCGGGCCCCGGCGACGTCGTCGAGGGAGACGTCGAGGGTGTTGTGCTTGCGGATCACCGCGTACGGGCGGTGGCTGACCAGGAACACCGCGGCGAGCCGACTGCCGTCGGGCAGTTGCAGGTCCAGGGTCGGCTTGGAGGTGGACAGCGACCGCTCGGTGGCCCCGGCGCGGCGGGCCGCCGCCTGGAGGATCTCCACCAGCTCGTCGTCGCTGTCGGCGATCGGGTCGACCCAGTCCACGCCCCCGCCGTGCCGGGTGATCCGCACCTGGTCGCAGCCGAGGATGTGGACCTCCTCGATGGTGTCGTCGACCAGCAGGGTCTGGAGCCGGCCGAGCCCGGCCAGTTCGGCGGTGACCTGGTCGAGCAGGAGTCGTTCCTCACCGGCCGCCATCGGGGTGCCGGAGCGGCGGACCGCGTCGGCGTACTCGGACACCACCGCCACGGCGAGCCGGGCCCGCTCGACGTCCTCGGCGTCGGCGTCGAACTCCCGGCCGCGCTGCCAGAGGGTGAGCCGTTCGCTCAACTCGCGGCGCAGCTCGCGTACCACCTGGAAGTCCACCCGGCGGGGCGGCGGCTCGGGCTGCGACGCGACCGCCGGCACCGGGGCGACGGCGGTGTGGTGGTGGCGACCGTTCGGCGGGACCAGCGGTGGGGTGATCGAGGTGGCGGCGGGGGCCGGCCGGCGGGGGTCGGTGGAGACCGGCTCAAACCGCATCCGGCACCCCCTGCGTCATTGGCCAGGCCAGCCGGGCACGCCGCCGGTCCAGCAGCGATCCGACCGGCACCTCCAGCGCCCCGGCCGCGCGCATCAACGGCCGTCCGGCCCGCACGGTGCCGCCGAGGGCGAGGACCTCGGCGGTACGCGGGTCGCGCGGCAGCCGGCCGATCACCGGTACGCCGAGCGCGCGGCTGATCTCGCCGTCGGAGTGTCCGTCGCCGACCAGCAGCAGCCGCAGCGTGCCCGGTGGCACCCGGTGCTCGGCCAGGTCCCGTTCGATCGCCTTCACCATCGCCTTCGTGCCGGAGAGGTCGGGCAGCCGCGCGCCGCTGACCAGCAGCACCACCGAGGCGGCCCGCAGGACCGGCCAGGGCGGGCCGGGGACGTGCAACCGGCCACAGTCGACGAGCACGTCGTACGCGGGGTCGCCCCGGTCGAGGGCGGTGAAGAAGTCGGCGAACCGCTGCCACAGCGGGACGACGCTGCCCGCCTGGGCGGGGTCGACCACGCCCGGCAGCAGGAGGCGCTCCCGTCGCGGGGCGTCCAGGTCGACGAGCTGGGACCAGAAGGCGTTCTCCAGGTTGCCGTCGCGCAGTTCGGAGACGGCCAGCTCGCCGATGCCCCGGGGCCCGTCGAGCGCCCCGCCCAGATAGCCGGCGAGGATCGACCCGCCGGACGGGTCGGCCTCGACCAGCACCAGCCGGCGGTGCCAGCTCAGCGCGCAGGCCAGGGCCGACGTGGTGACGCCGGGGGAGCCCTTCGCCGACACCAGCGCGATGATCGCCATGCTCAGGCCGCCTCGGTGAGGACGACCGCGATCCGGTCCTGCGCGGCGAGCGCCACCACGGCCGGTACGTCCCGGACGGGAAGCGCCAGGTACACCACCGACTCGTCGGCGTTGCCGGTGGCCGCCGTGTCGATGACGGTGGCGGTGAACCGGGTGGCGGTGCCGGCGGAGGTGCCGTCCTTGGTGTCCGGGGTGCTGACCAGCAGCACCTTGTCCCCGGGGTGCAGCTTGCGGGCGGGTATCTCCGCCGGGTCCAGCCCGAGCGCGATCTGCTGCTGACCGGGGCCGAGCAGCGGGTCGTCGGTGAGCTGGTCGTCGGTGAGCAGCGTGCCCGGCACGAGGGCCACGGCGGCCCGCTTGCCGACGACGTCGTCGAGCCGCCCGGCGGGCACCGGCGACAGCCCCCGACCGCCGGCCACCTGCACGGTGATCAGGTCGTCCGCGCCGATCTCGCGGCCCACCTCGACGGGCCGGGCCACCGCGAGGTAGCTGCCGGTGGCGCGGACGGACGTGACCGCGAACGCCGCGCCCAGCCCGCCGAGGGCGATGAGCAGGACGGCCAGCCCGAGCAGTCCGGGCCGCGTCCGGCGTTGTCGCACCACCTTCGGTGGGGTGACCGGTGCGTCCACCGGTCCGGTTCCGTTGCGCGTCGCCAGGCTCACTCCGCCACCACCTGTAGTTCGTTGATCCGGATCGTCGCTGCGTTGCTGGTCCTGGTCTGGGGGATGGGGGGACTGCCCTCCACGCCGTCGGCCCACCAGCGCACCGTCCAGTACGTGGTGGCGTGGACCCGGTAGGTGCCGGCCTTCGCGTAGCCGCTGTCGTAGCCGCAGGTCGGTGACTTCTTGCCGGCGTGCGGACCCTTCGGGTCGTATGGTGTGCCGGGTCCCGTGCAGGTCTCCCGGTGCCCGTTGCCCAGGTTCCACACGATCCGGTCGACCTTCGCCTCGATGGTGACCGTCAGGCCCCGGTCGGATTCCGAGGCACGGATCGGTCCGAAGTAGTTCGCGCCGGGGCTGGCCCACATCCACACCGGAAGGCCGACCAGGCCGGGGCCCTTGTCCTTGTCCGGCGCGACCGCCACCCGCGGGGGGAGCAGCGAGATCGAGGCCAGCGCCCGGCGGGCCAACTCCTCCGGGTCCGGCGGTGCGCCGAAGCCGGGCGGTGGGTCGTCGCGCAGCACGAAGTCCTGCTCGCCGAGGTCGCCGCCGTTGCAGGTCTGGACGTACCACTGCTGGCCGTCGGGCGGCTCGGTCGGCTGCGGCTCGGCGAGCTTGTAGTAGCAGCCGGAGCCGTTGTCGAACCAGCCGAGCACGTCGTCGTAGCAGGGGATCGTGCGGCCGTTCCACTGGCACTTGCCGGCGCCGCCACCGCCACCGTCGCCGTCCCCGCCGCCGGTGTCCCCGCCGCCGGGATCACCGGGATCGCCCGGGTCGTCGTCCCAGATGTTGCAGTCGTGCTGGCCGGGCGGGCACTCGGCACCCGGGGGATCGGCCCGCCCGGCGCCGAGCGCCGGCACGCCGGCTGCCGCGGTGAGCAGCACCGCCAGCGCGAGTCCCGTGATCCCCCGCCGGGTCAGCACGGCTGGTCCTCGTGGGCGACGCCGGCGCTGATCAACCAGCGGCCGTCGGGGTAGCGGGTGGCGGTCGCGGTGGCCAGGTTCCGGGTGCCCCGGCTGCCCGGGACGACCTTCTGGTTCCGCGCGTAGACGAGTTGGTAGCCGGTCGCGTCGAGACAGTCCTGGATCTCCACCGTCGGCGGGACGGCGTCCAGGTCGACCGACACCACGGTGGGGTCGGAGATCAGCTTGCCGGTGCGTACGGCGCCGTGCTGTCTGGCCTGCCGAATCGTCAACCGGACCCGCGTCAGCAGCGGGTCGGCGAGGAACGCCGACAGTTCCGGAAGGTGGGGATCGCTGCGACCGCTCGCCTCGCGGGAGGCAGCGAGATATCCGGAATAGGCGGCCAGGGCAGCCTTTTCCGCCGCGCGTTCGTCGGCTTTCCGATCGGTTCGGGCGGGCGCGGCGTCGGCGGCCGTCGTGCCGGTGGACGTTTCGTCACCGGCACCGCAGGCCGTGGTGGAAGCGACCGTCGCGGCCACGACCAGGCAGGTTGACCACCGGCGAAGCTGCCGTCCTCGCACTGTCGTGCCTCCTCCGTGGCGGGCCCGGGGCCGCGTCGTGGCGGCCGGCGGGCATGCGGAAGCGCGGCCGAATGAGCACATCCGGACCCGCCCCGTGCGCTGCCGCATTTACCGTTACAGATCTTCTACAACGAAGATTTCCTGTTTCGTCCTGTCAGTTCGTCGTGGGTTGCACCACACCCAAGGGGCGAGCATAGGCTGACGCCCGCCGATGCAACAGAGGCAATTCATACGGATACGCTGCGTGATGAGGGGTGGTGGCGGGGCATGGTTGCGGGCAGGTTGCGGCAGTCCGTCCGGTGGGTGTGCGGGGGTGCGGTGGGCGGCCGGCATGGTCGACGGTGCTGGACCCGGTCCGGGTGCCCATGGAGGGTGTCGGTCCGACCCGATCGATGGGCACTGTCCGCTTTGCCCCTCGCCCGTCCGGGTCCACGGACCGGACCGATCGCCGCCGCCGCGCCCCGGCCGCACGACCGGAGCGTCCCGTCGACTCGCGCCGGGGTCCGGGGCGGACCAACCCGCGCCCGTTACAGAAGTCCGTCCCCGGAACTACTCTCCGTGTCCACGGGATCGACGCCCGGCGGGAAGCCGGCATGCTGACGAGCGACCCGACCCGCGCTCCCGCCGCCCACACCTCGCGTCGGTCGTACCCCTGGGCGGCCCTCGCGGTCACGCCCGCGCTCCGGCTCGCGGCGCTGCGGTACGCCGTACCGTCGGGGTCTCCGAGCCGGACCGGATGCGATGCCTGCGGCGCCCCGATCGACCTGGATCACCCGTGGCCGGCGCTCGGCCCGGCCGCCCGGTGCGGGCGGTGCCCGGAGCGGGTCGGACCGCCGCCGGGCGCCGTGGAGGTCGTCGTGGTCCTCGCCGTCGCGGTGCTGGCGCTGGTCGGACCGCCCGCCGGGGAACTGGCGGCGACGGCCTGGTGGCTCGGGTGGATGGTGCCGCTGGTCTTCGTCGACGTGGCCGTGCACCGCCTGCCCGACCGCTTCACCACCCCGGCCACGGTCGGGACCGGGCTGCTGCTCGGGATGGCGGCGCTGACCGGCGCGGGCGTCGCGCCCTGGCTGCGTGCGATCGCCGCCGGGGTCGGCCTCGGGCTGTTCTTCGCCACCACGACGGTGCTGCTCGGACGGCGGGGCTTCGGCCTCGGCGACGCCAAACTCGCGGTCGGCGCGGGGATGCTGCTCGGCTGGTACGGGTGGATCTTTCCGGTCCTGGGCCTGCTGGCGGCGTGTGGGCTGTCCGCAGTGGTCGCCATCGGTCTGCTGGTCGCCGGCCGGGTGCGCTGGTCGGCGAGCCTGCCGTTCGGCCCGTTCCTCGTCCTCGGCACGGTCGCGGCGCTTCTGCTGGCGACCCGGGCCTCCTGATCCGCCATCCACGGCAGCCTGACGGGAGCGGCGGCGCCGCTCCCGTCAGGACGATCAGCCGTTGTCCGGCCCGCGATCCGACTGGCCCGGAGGCTCGTCGCGATCCGATCGGCCCGGAGGCTCGTCGCGATCCGATCGGCCCGGCGGCTCGTCGCGGTCAGATCGGCCCGGAGGCTCATCGCGGTCCTGCCGCCCCGGCGGCTCGTCCCGATCCGGCCGGCCCGGCGGCTCGTCGCGGTCCGGTCGACCCGGAGGTGCCGTCGGGCGCCCGTCGCGATCCCGCTCGGTCGGCGGGGCCGTCGGAGACTCCGTCACCTCCGGCGGGACGGGAGCGGGCGCCGTGGTCTCCGGCGCGGTCGTACCGGGCGTGACCGGGGCCGGCGTCGTCGGGCTCGCCGGTGCCGTCGCCGGCGTGCAGTCGGACCGGCTGACCGCGTTGGTGTCCAGGGTGACCGCACCGTCTCGGCTGAGGGCGCCGCCCTGCTCCACCCGGGCGGCGGATTCGAGCCGGATGTCCTTGACGGCCATGATCCGGCCGGTGAAGGACGTGTTGGTGTTCAGGTCGGCGGAGTCCCCGACCGTCCAGAAGACGTTGCAGGCGGGTCCCGGCGTGTTCACCACCCGCACGGCGCTGTTCTCCGCCGTGTCCAGGTCGGAGCCCACCTGGAAGATGAAGACCGCTTCGGCGTCGCCCTGCGCGTCGAGGGTGAGCGTGCCGTCCAGGTCGGCGTCCTCGGAGACCTGGTAGACGCCGGGCGTGAGCGTCTGTCCCCCGAGGTCAGGGCCGATGGTCGCCCTCGCGGTCCGTCCGGCGGCATCCTCGTACGCGTCCGTCAGGTCGGTCTGTGCCCGCTCCGCCGCGGCGTCACCGGCGTGGCGCTCGCCGTTGATGACCCCCGGTGGGAATCCCGACACCTCCGTGCCCGGGTGTACGCCCACGTCCCCGTCGATGACGGAGTTCCCGGTGTTGGAGACGGCGTCGTCGGCGAGGACGGCGTAGGAGGTGGCCGTGTCGAGGTCGACCGGGTCCACGGCCCTGGCCTCGGTGGCCGAGGCCGAGAAGGGTGCCAGCCCGGCGACGACCAGGCTCGACCCGAGGATGGCTGACCGGGCAAGGCGAAGCCCCCTGCCGGCGGTACGTGCGAAGTCCTTGGTCATGGCTGGTATCCGATTTCTGTGACGGTGATGGCAACTCGCTGGTTTCACGGCGGCCGGTCCGCGCCCCACCGCCTCCCCGCCGACCCGGGGCACAAAACCTGCCGTCGGGCGGCCGGCGGGGATGAGCCACCTCACCAACCAATCCGTCGCGTTTACCGCTCCCGCGACATTGGGGAAACCGTAGGGACCACCGCGGCGGCCAGGTACGCCGGACACGCAGGAGGCACCCGTGCAGCCCATCGCCGACCGACCGCCGACCACGCCCGGGGCGGACGGCGACGAATGCTGGCGGGTCCGGCGTACGGCCGACGACCTGGACCGGATCGCCGAGACCGAGTCGATCTTCGCGCTCTCCAACGGATGGGTGGGCTGGCGCGGCGCCCTCGACGAGGGCCGGCCGTACGGCATGCCCGGCACCTACCTCAACGGGTTCCACGAGCGGCGTGAGCTGACCTATCCCGAGGAGGGGTACGGCTTCCCGCAGGACAGCGACACGGTGGTCAGCGCGCCCAACGCGGCCCTGGTCCGGCTCTGGGTGGCCGGCGAGCCGCTGGACGTGCGCACCGGCACCGTCGAAGTCCACGATCGGGTGCTCGACCTGCGGGCCGGGACGGTCGAACGGCTCACCGAGTGGGTCTCCCCGGCCGGTCACGGCGTACGCGTGCGCAGCACCCGGCTGGTGTCGCTGCCCCGGCGTCCGGTGGCCGCGGTGCGGTGGAGCGTCGAACCGCTGGGCGCACCGGTCGAGATCCGGGTCTGCGCCGACCTGCTCGCCAACGAGCGGGTGCCCGAGCGCGACGACCCCCGAGCCGCCTCGGTGATCACCGACCCGCTGACCGCCGAGTACCGCCACTCGACCGGGCACGACGGCGTGCTGGTCCACCGCACCCGACGCAGCGGCCAGCGGGTCGCCGTCGCGGTCGCGCACGAGGTGGACGCCCCGGACGGCTTCGCGCCGGGCGTCGACTGCACACCGGACCGGCTTCGCCTGTCGCTGTCCGGGACCCTGCGCGCGGGGGAGCGCCTGGAGCTGACCCGGTTCGCCGCGTACGAGTGCGCCCCGGTCGGCGGGACGTTGCCCGAGGACCTGGCCGGGCAGGTCGTCGCCGAGGCCGACGCCGCCCGCGCGGACGGCTTCGACGCGCTGCTCGCCGGGCAGCGTACGGCTCTCGACGCCGCGTGGGAGACCGCCGACGTGCTGCTCGACGGCGACGACGAACTCCAGCAGGCGATCCGGTTCGCGATGTTCCACCTGATCCAGGCCGGCCGACCGGACGGGGACCGGACCATCCCGGCGAAGGGCCTCACCGGCAACGGCTACGACGGCCACGTGCTCTGGGACACCGAGGCGTTCGTGCTGCCCGTGCTGACGTACGTGGCACCGGTGGTGGCCCGCTCCGCGTTGCGCTGGCGGCACGCGCACCTGCCGCAGGCCCGGGACCGCGCGGCCGAGCTGCGGCTTCCCGGTGCGACCTTCCCGTGGCGGACCATCGGCGGCCGGGAGTGCTCGGGCTACTGGCCGGCTGGCACGGCCGCCCTGCACGTCAACGCCGACATCGCCGACGCGGTCCTGCGGTACGCGGCGGTCACCGGCGACGACGACCTCCTCGCCGGGCCGGGCCTGGAACTGCTGGTGGAGACCGCACGGCTCTGGGAGGGCTTCGGCCACTGGTCCGACACCGGCACGTTCCACCTGCACGGGGTCACCGGCCCCGACGAGTACGCCGCCCTCGTCGACGACAACGTCTTCACCAACCTGATGGCCCGGCGCAACCTGCGCGGTGCCGCCGACGCCTCCGAGCGGCACCCGGAGGCGGCGGCCCGGCTCGGCGTCGACCCGGCCGAGGTGTCCGCCTGGCGGGCCGCCGCCGACGCGATCTTCGTCCCGTACGACCGCAAGCTCGGCGTGCACCAGCAGACCGCCGGCTTCACCAATCAGCCCGAGTGGGACTTCGCGAACACCGGCGAGGACGACTATCCGCTGCTGCTGCACTTCCCCTACCTGGAGCTGTACCGCAAGCAGGTGGTGAAGCAGGCCGACCTGGTGCTCGCCATGCAGCGCTGCCCGGGCGAGTTCACCGCCGAGGAGAAGGCGCGCAACTTCGCGTACTACGAGGCGCGCACCGTCCGCGACTCCTCCCTGTCGGCCGCACCGCAGGCGGTGCTCGCCGCCGAGGTCGGGCACCTCGACCTCGCGTACGACCTGTTCGCCGAGTCGGTCCTCCAGGATCTCGCCGACCTGGGCGACAAGACCTCCGACGGCCTGCACCTGGCCTCCCTGGCCGGCGCGTGGCTGGCCCTCGTGCAGGGTTTCGGCGGGCTCCGCGACGACCGGGCGGTGCTCTCCTTCGACCCCCGGCTGCCCCGGCAGGTCCACCGGCTCGCGTTCGGCCTGCGCTGGCACGGCCACCGGCTGCGGGTCACGCTCACCGCCGACGAGGCCCGCTACGAACTGCCGGACGCCGGCCCGGAGACCGGCGTCGACGTGTGGCACCACGGCGAGCCGTTCCGGGTCACCGGCGGGGCACCGGTCACCCGACCGATGCCGCCGGTCCCCGACCCCGGCCCCGAGCCGCCCTCGCCCCCCGGCCGCCGCCCTGCCCGGCGATAGGGGCCTAGGGTGGGGCCGTGCCCGACCTCCAGCCGCTCGCCGCCCACCACGCCGACGCGTTGCTCCACTTCGAACGCGAGAACCGGGAGTGGTTCGCCCGCTCGGTGCCGGACCGGGGCGACGACTACTTCACCGGCTTCGCCGCGCGGCACGCCGCGCTCCTCGCCGAGCAGGCCACCGGCACGTGCCGCTTCCACCTGCTGGTCGACGACGACGGCACGGTCCTGGGACGGTTCAACCTGGTGGACGTCGCGGCCGGGGAGGCCGAGCTGGGCTACCGGGTCGCCGAGCGCGCCGCCGGGCGCGGGCTCGCCACCGAGGGCGTACGGAGGACGTGCGCGCTGGCCCGCGACGCGTACGGCCTCCGCCGGCTGACCGCCGCAACGACCCTGGACAACGCCGCCTCGCTGGCGGTGCTCCGGCGCACCGGCTTCACCCCGGTCGGGCCGGTGTCACTCGACGGACGGCCCGGGCTGCGGCACGTTCGCCACCTGACCGCCGACGACTGACGCACCCGACATCCGCTGCCGCACCTCCTCCAGCGCCTCGAAGGCGTACGCCCAGTTGTGGCACTTGAAGCTGCGCAGCCCCTCGATCGGGGTGCGGCAGTCGGCACAGTTGACGCCCGCGATCCCGTCCGGGATCTCGGTGTTGACGAACTTCCGGTCGCCCAGGATCACCGTTGCGATCATCATCCGGTCGTGCACGCCGGAGAGCGCGGAGGAGACGATGTCGTACCAGGTGATCCGCCGTGAACACTTCGGACAGTCCGGCTCGTCGCCGCTGACCCACAGCGGGGCGCCGATGCTGCGCAGCGGCATGCCGAGCAGCTTCTCGATCCGGCGTACGTCCGACTCGGGGGTCGTCCAGCGGTGCCGGCCGGGCAGGGAGGCGGGCGAGTCGTACACCGCGCGGAACAGGACCGGGTCGACCTCCACGGTCTCGCGCTGACGGGTCATCGGCGTCCCTCCTCGATGTGTCGGTGCCCTAGCGTCGTCCCTGCTGGGACACGGTTTCAACCGGATCAACGACACGAGGCGCCCGGGGTGGTCGTCGATGCCGGTCCGTGGCAGGGGGCAGCGGGGCGACCGGCCCCGCTGTCATGATGAGGACCGCTCGCGGCCGTGCCCGCGCCGGCTCTCGCGGGCGTCACCGCGGAACGTCCGCGGTCACGGGGAAACACGGGGAGTTCCATGCGTCTCAAACTGTCCACTGTGCTGGTTGGTGTGCTGGGTCTGGCCGCGGTGTCGGTGTTCGCCGCGCCGGCCGCCCAGGCCGCACCCGCCACGACAACGTCCACCGCCACCGTCGCCGACCGGCTCGTGTTCGAGCCGACCGAGCGCGGCTACCGGGGGTCCCTCCAGGTCGAGCTGACCTACCACGGGTCCGAGCCCGCCTGGCCCAGCTACGTGATCACCGAGCCGGTGCCCGGCTCCTACGTCAACGCCGAGTGGGGCATCAACTGCTCAAGCGGCGGCGACCGCCTGCCGGACGGGCGGACGACGGTCGAGTGCGTCGTTCCGGGCGGCCTGTGGCAGCCCGGCGAGCGCCGGACCTTCTCCGTCGACTTCCAGGTGCTGACCACCGTCCGGCCGTACGCGATGAAGGCCGGCAACGGCCACCTCGCCGTCAAGGTCGGCGACACCACGGTCGAGGAGGCCGACTTCAGCACCCGGTTCCGCTCGTCCACCGGCTCGCTGGCCAATCCGCAGCCGTACGTGCGGGATACCCAGCCCGACTTCACCCTCTCCGTCGCCGGGGACCTGACGGTGACCCGGCAGCCGGACGGCTGGTTCGAGGGCAGCCTGCCCGTGACTCTGCGCTACAACAGCGACGCACCCCACCCCTTCGTCTGGCTCGTCCCGGCGGGCCTGCCGGCCGGTTTCGGAGAGCCCTGGACGGACGAGTGCGGGCACCTCTGCCCGCCGGGCGGTGCCTTCATGGAGGGCGAGGAGCGCACCTTCGCGCTGAACTTCAGCGCCTCCTCCGAAGCAGCGCTCGGTGACCTGGGTCGGGCGACGATCGAGGTGCGGACCGACTACTACACCCCACTGGCGGACTCGGACCCGTCGGACAACGTCGCCGGCTTCACGGTGACCGCGGTCGACGCGGCCTGACACCACCAACGACGAGGCTCCGACTGCCATGCGCGGTCGGAGCCTCGTCGTTTTCGGCTGATCCCTCGCCCTGGCTCTCGCCTGCGACACTGCGCGACATGGACGACCGTTTCCGGAAGCTGCCACCGCGCATCGAGCCGACGTACGCGACGGAGGACGTCTCGAACCGGCCCCCGACCCCGGAGGTGCGGGAGACCAGCCCGTGGTCCCCGGCGGGAGAGGTGTCCGGCTACGAGCGGTTGACCGACGGGATTCTCCACGCCCCGTACGCGCAGGCCCGCACCCGCCGGGTGGCGCTGGTGACCGTCGGTACCGTGGCAGTGGTCATGCTCGCCATGGTGGCGGCGCTGCTCCTGTTCGACTGACCGCGCCAACCTGCGTTTGTCAGCTGGCCCGAACGGCCAGGAAAAGCGGCGCGCGTGCTCAAGATCAGAGTAAGAAAATTGTCCGTGCTTCAATTCCCAGAAAGTCCTAGCCTGGTCGCAAGGCTGGCCGCAGGAATGGGGAGTTCGCGGGGGCGGGGCACGTAGGGGCTGGTGAGGGGCCGGTCCTGCGGCGATCGATCAATTCCGTCATGGGCCGGTAATTCCGCCGATCAGAGGGGTTCGGTCCATGATCTATGCCTATCTGGAGAGTTTTCGCTGTCACACCGAAACTGACGAGGCCGGTGCGGACGAGCCTTACGTGATCGTGGCTGCGGTCGACCTGAAGAACAACGTGGGTGGCTTCCCGGCACCGATCCCCGCCTCCCGGGCGTTCGTCTACGGCGCCTTCGGCGATGTCGACGCCAAGGAGACGCACGAGGTGCCGTTCCAGTCCTTCTGGGGCCTGTACGGCGAGGAGAGGGCGCTGCCGAGCCCGAACGACGTCATCTTCCTGGTGGCGTTGATGGAGTGGGACGACGGCAACGCACAGGCGCTGCGCAACATCGTCGCCGGCTCGGTCAACAGCGCCCTGTTCGCCAGTCTCGGCGCCGACCGCAACCGGCGGGTGGGGGTGGTGATGCAGGCGTTCAACGGGGCGTTGCAGACTCCGACCGGCGGGCCGAGCACCGACGAGTGGGTCGGTCTCGGTCGCGAGCTGCGATTCACCGAGGCGGACATCGCCCTCGCGGAGACCGGCCACACGGCGCGGCAGTCCATCCGGGTCCAGGGCGACGGTGGCGACTACACGATGACCTTCGCGGCCCGCAACCGTGGCCAGGCCGCCTGGCGGTTCTGCGGGAGGTGCCACACGATGTTCTTCGACGGGTTCGAGGGCAAGGGTCGCTGCCCGGCCGGTGACGGCCACGGTGCGGTGGGCTGGATGTACTACCTGCCGCACGACCATGCCGGCCCGGACGGCGGCCAGGACCAGTGGCGGTTCTGCGACCGGTGCAACGCCATGTTCTACAACGGCTTCGGCGACGGCGGCGCAGTCTGCCCGGCCGGCGGGGTCCACAACCCGCAGGGCTACATGTTCTTTCTCCCGCACGACCACGGCGGGACCGGTCAGGACCAGTGGCGGTTCTGCGGCAAGTGCCGGGTCATGTTCTACAACGGTTATCCGGACAAGGGCCGCTGTGCGGGCGGCGGCGGCCACGACGCGCAGGGCTACAACTTCAAGCTCGACTACACCCCCTGATCGACGGCCGGGCGTCCTTGTCAAGGGTGCCCGGCCGGACCCACGTCGGGGCGCCTGATGGCACCTACAGCCGTTCGGAGCTCTCCATTCCGGAGAGTTCGAGCACCTCGGCCCGGATCGCCGGACATTCCTGCCGGGTCTGGTCGTCGATCTCGCGGCCGGTCGGCACGGCACCCTGCTCCTCGTACCAGGAGTACAGGTTCACCGTGAGGTTGGCCATCGCACCCACCTCGGACCCGAGGTCCCGCAGCGTCGGCAGGCGGCCGTCCAGATAGGCGCAGACGTCCTTCGCCGACACGACCGACGCGTCGGACGGGGATGATGCGGCGCCCGTCGCCGCCGCGCTGGTGGTCCCAGCGGCTTCGCCGCCTTCCGAGCTGCCCGTGCAGCCGGTGACGGACAGGAGGGCGGCGAGGCCCACGACTGTCATCGTTCGACGGTTCTTCATCCACCCGACCGACCGGCTGACCGGTGGTCGCCGGCCAGCGCCGCGCTCGAACGGACCGACGTCAGTCGACACTGGGACCGAGCCCCGACCCGCCGGCCGTGGGCGCACCGGAGGGGACGGCCTCCTTCAGCTCGACGAAGATGGCGTGCGTGATCGTCTCGCCGATGTTCTCGCCGGCGTGCTCCTGCGCCGAGACCCAGCGCACGCCTCCGGCCGGGATGTCCACCTCGACCCGTCGATCGCCGGCCGAGATCCGGCGCCGGAACGAGGTCAGCGGATACATCACCGTGTCGGGATGCCGGTGGGGATGCGTGCTGTCGCCGGGGGCATCCCGGTACTCCAGCACCCGGACCCGGGCGTTTTCGAAGATCACCTTGTAGAGATCCGGATTGGTGATCGTGGGGTCTTCGCTGCCCATGGGTCGCCTCGATTCGCCCGCGCCCAGGCGGGGTCGACATCTATATGGGACTGGAGTCCCATGGGACTAAGGTACCATGATGGCAATGGCGATACCATATGAGCTGACCGGCCGTCGCGAACAGAAGGCGCGCACCCGAGCCGCGTTGGTCGCCGCCACCCGCGAGTTGCTGGCGGAGGGGACGACGCCGACCGTGGAGGACGCCGCGGCCAGGGCCGGGATCTCCCGCACGACGGCGTACCGGTACTTCCCCAACCAGCGAAGCCTCTTCATCGCGGCGCACCCCGAGATCCAGCAGGATTCCCTGCTGCCCGAGGACGCCCCCGACGACCCGTACGCCCGGCTCGACCTGGTCATGCGGGAGTTCACCCGCACCACGGTCGAGTGGGAGCCGGAACTGCGCGCCTCGCTGCGGCTGTCGCTGGAGCCCGGTGCCGAGCAGCCGCAGATGCGGAAGGGGCGCGCCATCGTGTGGATCGAGGACGCCCTGTCCCCGCTGCGCCACACCCACCCGCATCTCGACACGCACCTTCTCGCGGTGGCGATCCGGTCCGCGACCGGCATCGAGTCGATGGTCTGGCTCACCGACATCGCGCGGCTGTCCCGTGACGAGGCGGCCGACCTCATGAGCTGGTCGGCACGGGCGATGCTGCGAGAGGCACTGGCCGGCAGGGAACCCACCCGGCAGTCGAGGTGAGTGCCTGACGCTCGACCAAGATCGACACGAGGTCACTAAAGTGGGGGTGTCCATGCGCAGTGGACAGCCCGATTTCAGTGAACCCGAGTCGACCTTGCCGTGTGTTCGCCGCTGGCGGCCCGGAGCGCCGCGACGCAGGCGGCCACCGCCGGGTGGTCGCCCGCGCCCCGCCGGTAGGCGATCCGGGTGCGCCTGCGAATGGCCAGCGGTACGAGGCGGACCCCGGTGGGTGGTTGCCCGACGGCGAGCTGGGGTACCAGCCCGACGCCCTGGCCGGCGGCCACCAGGGCGAGCATGGCGGCGAAGTCGTCCGCGTGGTGGCGCACGGTCGGGCGGAAGCCGGCCAGCTCGCAGGCGTGCAGGGCGAGCGAGTGGCAGAGCGTTCCCTGGCTACCGACGATCCAGTCCGCGTCGCACACCGACCGCAGCGGGTCGCCTCCCGGGTCGTGGTCCGTCGTGGCGGGCAGGGCGAGGAACACCGTCTCGTCCAGCAGCGGCGTCACGTCCAGCGCCGGATCCGGTTCGACCGGCACGATGTCGTAGTCGTGCACGAGAGCCACGTCGAGGCGACGGTCGCGTAGTGCGTCGGGCACCGCGACCGGGTCCAGTTCGGTGACCATCAGGTCGAGCGCGGGGTGGTCGCGGGCCAGCGCGACCAGGGCGGGCAGCAGCACGGTACGCACGGCGCTGGGGTACGCGCCGATGCGTACCGTGCCGGAGAGCCCGCCACGGGCGGCGGCGAGGGTGGCGTCCGCCGCCTCCAGGGCCGCGAGGACCACCTCGGTGTGCCGGACCAGGGCCTCCCCGGTAGGCGTGAGGGTGACCCGACGGCCGGCGCGTTCCAGGAGCGCGACACCGGCCTCCCGTTGCAGCGCCGCGAGTTGCTGGGAGACGGCTGACGGCGTGTAGGTGTGCGCCTCGGCGACGGCGGCGATGGTGCCGAGCCGGGCGAGATCCCGCAGCAGGCGCAGGCGCCGCACGTCAAGCATCAGTTCAGCTTACGTATCTGTGGAGGAATCAGAACTGGTTCTTCACGGTCTCCGGTCGCAGGCTTGACGCATGACACCGACGGGGTTGTACGTACCGCTGATCACGCCGTTCGACGAGAGAGGCGCTGTCGCCTTCGACGCGCTGGCCGCTCTCGCCCACGAGGTGTTGGAGGCCGGGGCCGCCGGCCTGGTCGCCCTCGGCACCACCGCCGAGCCGCACGCGCTCGCCGACGCCGAACAGCGGACGGTGATCGACGTGATCGCCGCGGCCTGCCGGGAGCACCGGGCGGGGCTCCTGGTCGGCGCGCACACCCTCGAAGACCTGCACGACCTCGCCGAACGGCCCGACGTCACGGCGGCGCTCTGCCTGGTGCCGCCGTTCCTGCGGCCCGGCGAGGAGGCGGTACTCGCGCACTTCGCCCGGCTGGCCGAGGCGTCCCCGGTGCCGCTGGTCGCCTACCACGTCCCGTACCGCACCGGGCAGCAACTCTCCGCCGGAGCGTTGCGCCGGCTGACGGGGACGGCCGGGGTGGTCGGGATCAAGCACGCGGTGGGCGGCATCGACGCGGACACCGTCGCCTTCCTCGCCGACGTGCCGCCGGGCTGCGCGGTACTCGCCGGTGAGGACGCGTACGCCTCGGCGCTGCTCGCGCTCGGCGCGCACGGCGGCATCCTCGCGTCCGCGCACCTGGCCACCGCCGACTACGCCGCGCTGGTCGCGGCCTGGCGGGTCGGGGACGTCGCCCGGGCCCGGCCGCTCGGCCACCGGCTCGCCACCCTGTCGGCCGCGCTCTTCGCCGAACCCAACCCCTCCGTGGTCAAGGCGGTGCTGCACGCACAGGGACGCATCCCGACGCCGACGGTCCGCCCGCCGCTGCTGCCCGCCACCCCCGCGGCCACGGCAGGGGCCCTGGCGTACGCGGATGAACCGACCGGGGTGCCGGCGTGACCGCGACCGACGGCACCGCCCTGGTCCGGGACCTGCTGCGGCACATCGCCAACGAGGTGACGGCCCTGCTCGACGGGCTGGACCCCGCTCTGCTGGACGCCCGGCTGGCCGGCGGCACCAACTCGATCGGGTGGCTGCTGTGGCACCTGACCCGCAGCCACGACCGGAACGTCAGCGAGCTGCGCGGACGCCCGCAACTCTGGCTGGTCGGCGGCTGGCACGCCCGGTTCGACCGGGCACCCGACCCGGCCGACACCGGCTATCGGCACTCGGCCGCTGAGGCGGCGGACTTCCGCAGCCCTGGACCGGAGGTGCTCGCGGCCTATCACCGGGCGGCGGTCGCGATGATCGACGACTACCTCGACAGCGGGGACGACCCTTTCCGGACGGTCCACAGCCCGACCCTGGGAGACGAGGCGACCGTGCACGCGCGGCTGGCCGGCGTGCTGGCCGACGGGCTGCAGCACGTCGGGCAGGCCGCGCTGCTCAAGGGAATGATGCAGCGACGCCGGTAGGTCGGCCCAAGCCCGAGCGCCGAGCCGTGGCAGTCGATCGGATGTCATGGCCCCTTGGCTATCCCTGAGTGACTGGTCCGAGATCGTCAGGACCGATCACCTTTGCCACCTCGGTCAGGTCATTGTTCAGCTGGTGATCACGACCGGGCAGCCGGTGCAGCTGTGCGTGTGGGATGGCGCGGGCGTACAGGTCAGCATGCGAGGGTGGGGCGGTCTCGTCCCGGAGTCCATGGAACACGTGCACTGGCACGCCCTGCGGCAGCCGCGCGCCAAGGTCGTGCGGCAGCTCGAACCCGTCGACAGCCCAGCCGCCCGCACCGACGAACGGAGCGGCGATCAGCACGATCGCCCCGAGCTTTCGGTCCGGTGTCCGTTCGGCGAGCGCGTTGATGAGGATCGTCCCGCCCACCGAATGGCCGGCGACGACCGCGCCGTCGTCCAAGGTCGTCATCTCACGCCGGATGGCCGCGCTCCACCTGGCGTAGCTCGGGTCGTCCTCGTCGGGCATGCGCGGATAACGGATCTCGTAGCCCTCCCCGAGATTCCGCCCCAGGCTGTCGAACAGCTTGTCGTCCCATTCGTCGTACGTGCCCGCGCCGCCACCTTGGATGAACAGAATCTGCCGGGCCCCTGCCATGACGATCCCCCTCCGGTGCTCTCGACACCCGCTGCCGGTTCGTGCGAAGCCCGGGCAGCTACTTGGCCACTTCCAGCGACGCCCGACGCACCGCCGGACCCATGAAGAGCCGCTGGCCTGGGGGAGAGGCGGTCGACGGAGGTCCGGGCGCGACGCCGCTGGACGGCGCCCTCGACCAGGCACATCGATGTATTGACATCAGAAGGCTACCCGTAAGTAATATCTGCCAACCCTCGACGGGACCGACGCGGGCCACCCCCGGTCGAACACCGCGTCCGCCCCCACCCCCGCCCCCGTTAAGAAGGAATCCCCGTGATCACAGTTGTACGGCGATGCCTGCTGGCGATCGCGGTCGCCGCCGCAACCCTCGCCGTTCCCGTCCCCGCCCAGGCGGCGTCGTATACGCCGTCGAGCGACCCGATCCTCTTCGTCCACGGCTGGAACAGCAGCGCCTCGACCTGGAACACGATGATCAGCCGGTTCCAGGCCAACGGCTGGCCCACCAGCCACCTGCGCGCGTTCTCGTACAACACCAGCCAGTCGAACGCCACCACCGCCGAGATCGTCCGGCAGGAGGTCGACACGCTGCTCGCCAACACCGGAGCCAGCAAGGTCGACATCGTGACCCACTCGATGGGTGGGCTCTCCTCCCGCTACTACCTGAAGAACATCGCGTCGACGAAGGTGGACCGCTGGGTGTCCCTCGGCGGCCCGAACCACGGCACCTCCTCGGCGAACACCTGCTTCAGCACCGCCTGCGTCGAGATGCGGATCGGCTCCACCTTCCTCGCCAACCTGAACGCCGTGGACGAGACCCCGGGCACCCCCACCTACGGGACCTGGTGGTCCAGGTGCGACGGGGTCATCAACCCGGCCGACAGCACAGTGCTTTCCGGGGCGAAGAACACCCGGACCGCCTGCATCGGGCACATGAGCCTGCACACCGACGCCACCGTCTACGCCGAGGCGCGCGACTTCGTGAACCCCTGATCCCTTCGGCGGCCTCGCCCAGGTGATTGGCCCGCAGGTGCCCGTCACCGTCACCGTCAGCGCCGACGCTGCCCGAACAGTTCCCGCTCCGCCGCGTCGGCGGTCGAGGACGCCCGCATCGCGCGGTGCGATGCGGGCGTCCCGTCGATCCGGTCAGGGGTTGCTGTAGCCGAGGGCGTAGCTGCCGGAACCGCTGTAGGCGTGTACCCGCCAACGGTAGTAGCCGGCCGTACCGGAGTAGGAGACGGTCTCGTCGGCCGCAGAGGTGATGCCCTGCGCCACCACGGCCCACCCGCTGCCGTTCCACTTCTGCAGGTAGAGGTCGAAGTCGGTGCCGGTCGGGCCGTCGAGGCAGCCACGGTGGGTGCCGGAGGCCGACGAGTAGTAGTAGCTGCCGTTCGGCTGGTAGGCGCTGCCGCCGCTGGACAGCGACCCGGTCACGGAGAACTCGTAACCGCTGCAGCCGGTCGGCGGGGGCGGGGTGCCACCGCCGCTGGTCACCAGTGTCTTACCGTACGCGGAGAGGATCTCGTTGACCGGCTGGAAGTAGGTGGTGCCACCGGAGGAGCAGTTGCCGGAGCCGCCGGAGGTGACGCCCTGCGCCTGCTGACCGCTGAGCCAGGACCCGCCGGAGTCACCCGGTTCGGCGCACGCGTTGGTGCGGGTCAGACCCGAGACGGAGCCCTCCGCGTAGTTGACCGTCTGGTTGTATGCCTGCACCGTGCCGCAACGCCAGCCGGTGGTCGAGCCGGAGCGGCAGATGGCCGCGCCGATCGCGGCCACCGTGGAGCCGGCCACGGTCACGTTGCCGCCGGCGTAGTTGTTGACCCACGGCTGCGGGGTCCAGTTGGAGTTGACCGCTACCCAGGCGTAGTCGTTGCCGGGGAACGAGGAGCCCTGGAAGCTGCCCTGGGCGACCTGGTTGTAGCCGGTCGTGGAGTTGCCGGTGTTGCCGCAGTGTCCGGCGGTGACGAAGCCGCCGTTGACGGAGAAGCCGACCGAGCAGCGGCCGCCGCCGATGTAGTAGGCGTCGCCGCCACGTACGTCGTAGAGCAGCCGGGGCTGTTCGGTGGTGCTGACCACCCGCACCGCGGAGGCATCGACGCCACTGGCCTTGATGAAGGCTCTGGCAGCGGCGCTGCCCCCGCGTGCCTGCACCACGACGGTGTTGGACTTGACGTCGACGTACCAGCCGGGCACCGAGGCCGGGGACGCCTTGGCGGCCGCGGCGTCCAGGCCGTCCTTGACCGCGTCGAGCTTCCTGCCGCTGCGGTTCACCAGCTTGGGTGTGGCGCCGGCGGCGGTCACCTCGGCGGCTTTGGCGCTGTCGGTGACGGCCACGACCAGCGACTTCGCGTCCGACGCCAGCCAGGCGCCGGCGAAGGTGGAGCCGAGCCGCTTACGCAACGCCAGTTCGGTACGGCTGGCGGCGGCGTCGGAGGCGATCCGGGCGCGAGCCGCGGTGGCGGTCAGGCCCAGGTCGCGTTGCATGGCGGCGAGCATCTCGGGCGAGGCGGCCTCGCCCACGGGTGCGGCCGGTGTCGGGCCGGCGGGCTTCGCGCTGGCGGGCCCGGCGATGACGATGGCAGCCAGCCCGGCTGGCAACAGAATCGTTGCTGCCGTGCCGGCAAGAAATCGGTTCATCCGAAAACTCCTTCGGGTGGGCGGAGCTGCGGGTGCGGCCACATCGACCCGGCACCGACAGGTGGCCGTAACGTAGGCCCTCTTCATCGACGCCGGTAGATAACTTTTGGCTCATACCGCAGCGCCCGGCAGTTTCCGCACCTCCCCGACACCGCCCTTTCGCCGATGCGCGAACCGCCACACGACTGCTGAAACGATGTGACGGCGCACCGCGCCCGCGTGGCTGGATCATGGGGTCAGCGCAGGGTTCCGGCTACTCCTCGGTCTCGCCGCCAAGCACCGCCGCGGGCTGCTCGGGCAGCCAGCGCCTCCGGTCCCCTGGACATCGCCCGGGCTGCCGCCGCCGAGGATGCC
>NZ_JBFAMU010000024.1:0-24865 GCF_040656655.1 Micromonospora sp. NPDC049799 | reverse complement strand
GCAGCGTCCGGCGGCCGGTCTGCGGGGGCCCGGGGTCGCGTCCAACGCGTCCCGTCGCCCGAACCCGGGGCAGGCCGAGGCCGGTAACGGCCCGTCCCGCAACGCGCCCTGCCCGTGCGGCTCGGGCCGCAAGTACAAGCGCTGCCACGGTTCCCCCAACGGCGGGGCCTGACGGCTTCGGGGGCGCTGCCCCACCCGGTACGAGCGAGCCGCGGTCCTCTCGGAGGACCGCGGCTCGTCGCTGTTCCCGTACACCTGCGTCAGAGGACCTGGAGGGCGGTGCAGAGCCAGGTACCGCGCCGGTGTTCCAGGCGCAGGGCCATCGCCCAGGTGCGTCCGCCGGTGCCGGCCAGGACCGCGGCGATTTCCACGGCCGCCGGGCGCGGTTCGCAGACCCGCAACCGGCGCAGGTGCACGCCGGGACGGGTCGAGCGGCGTCGGGGTGGACCGGATCGGGCGGTGGCCCGCGCCAGCTCGGGGAGCAGGTCGGCGGCGTGGGCCGGGTCGAGGAGGGGGCGGAGCTGACCGGGCGGGCGGTACCCGTTGAGCACCTCCAGGCAGGTGCCGACGAAGCGGTGCGCGGCCCGGGTCGCCTCCGATGTGGCGGTGACCAGGGCACCGGGCGGAAGGGGGCCGGCGGGGCGGCGGGCTGGACCGGCAGGGGTCGGCGCGAGCCGTTGTCGCCGGTCCGGCGGTCGACCGGCGCCCCGACGGGCGGCTTCGAACACGTCGAGGGCGAGCTGCTCCGGGGCGGGCCAGCGGGACACGTCCTCGTCGGTGAAGGGCGGGTCGGACGACGGCGCGGGCCGGAGCCGGACGGCAGGGCGGGACGGTCCGGGGCGGCGTGAGTCGGTCATCCGGTGACCCTCCCTGATCTTGCGTTTGCCTACGTTTGCCTTCGGTAAGGCCCATTCTCGGCCAGGGAGAGCCGACGGTCAATGGCTGTGCGGAGGGATCCGGCTACTCGGGGTCCCGGTCGCTGAGCGGATTTCCGCGGACCCACTCGGCGGTCTCCGCGTACTTCCGTTCGATGTACTCCTCCAGGCGGGCGCGTTCGACGCGCCACTGACCCCGGCCGCCGATCTTGATCGCGGGCAGTTCCCCGCTACGCACCATGTGGTAGACCTGCGAGTCCGAGACGTTGAGCTCGGCAGCCACGTCGGCGAGCAGCAGGAATCTCGGCTCCACGGACAAACTCCCACGGGTTGACATCGTTTGCTTGAGTTTGCCATCAACGGCCCACGCCGGACAGGTCCCGGCCCGGGTTGTCGACGAGGCCGGAGAGGGACACACCGGCACGGAACTTCCGCCGGGCCGGCGCGGGGTGTATGACGGTCACGGCGTACGGCATGATCGGCGCCCGGGACCGGCGGCCGCCGGTGCGGACTGAGCAGGGGAGACGACCGGTGACCGACGAGCTTGTCCGGGTGTACGTACCGGCGACCGTCCCGATGCTGACCCTGCTGCGCGGGGAGGGACTGCCCGCGGCGTCGGCGCACGCGGTCACTCCCGCGCTGCGCGAGTGGTACGCGGAGGGCGACGAGGAGGAGTTGGAGTACGTCGCCTTCATCCGCGCCGCCCAGGACGCCCTGCAGCTGTTGCGGGCCGACCCGGCCGCGCCCCGCCGCCGGGTCGTGGTGTCGGTGGACCTGCCTGCCCCGGCGGTCGGCCGGGGCGACGGCGAGCTCGGGTCCAGCCTGGTCGAGGTGACCGATGTCGTGCCGTTGGCGGCGGTCGCCGCCATCCACGTAGACGGCACGGACGCGGCCGAGGACGTCGCGGCGGCGGCCGACGTTGTCGTCGAGGCGCTGGCCGGCGATCCCGACGCCCAGTTCACCGTCGACGGCGCCGAGGATCACGAGTTGGAGTGGTACGACGTGACCGAACTGGAGCTGCTGCTGGGCGCCACCTCCTGACGCCCCGGTCGGGCGGGGGAGGTCAGGCGCTCTCGGCCGGTTCCTCGTCCGTGTGGGCGGGGCCGAGTGTGCGGCCGAAGGCGATCATGGCGGTCAGCGCGCCGACGAAGAGCACCCAGATGGCGTTGTCGATGCGGGAGGTCCCCAGCGACGTCTGCGCGACCGCGTCCGCCTCGCTGAGCGCGCTCGCCAGGTCGAGCAGTTCCCGTCCGCCGACGCGGAGGATGACCTCGGCGACCAGCAGGAGCAGGCCCGGCCCGGCGCCGGCGAGCAGGTACGCGGGCCAGCGCAACGCGGGCGCGTCGGCGTCGACGCGGGTGGCCCGGCGGCGGGCCCAGGTCAGGTAGGCGAACGCGAGCAGCCCGGCGACCAGGCCGGCGAGCAGCGACTCGGTGCGGGACACCCACTTGGCCGCGTTGAGCAGCGACTCCTGGGTGTCCCCGGCGCCGAAGAGATCGAACAGCGGGTCCCGGGCCCGGCTGAACACCACGACGAACACCAGGGTCCCGAGTGCGGCGGCCACCACGGCCCCGACCACCGGAGCGGTACGCGCCCCGGCGACCGCTCCGCCGATGATCGCGGCCGCGGCGGTGGTGCCGGCGATCACGTTGGTGGTCGCGTTGTCGGCGTACGTCAGGTTGACCGCGAACGCGGCCGCGAGCGCCACCAGCAGGCCGGTGGCGATCGCGGCGACGAAGCGCAGGGTGGCGCGGTCGCGTCCCCGCCGGGCCAGCAGGTCCACGCCGAACAGCGCGAACGCGGCACCGGCGACCAGCGCGGCCGAGATCACACCGGGCAGCGCGAAGGCGGAGAGGCTGAGTGCGGTGATCCCGGCGGCGGCGGAGTTGATCGCCTCGCGGGTCGACCAGAGCATCGCGGCCAGCCAGCCGAGCGCCAGCAGGGCGAGCACCGGCGTACCGGGCGCGAGCGCCTCCGGTGCCACGCCCGCCGTCGGCTCCGACCGCTCCGACTCCGCGGCGGCGGAGTTGCCGGACTGCTTGGTCATCGTCTCTCCTTCGACGGACACCGGGCGGGGCCGGCGGTTCACCGGTCACCCAGGGTACGCGTCCACCCGCCCCACGCCTCCCACCCGGACCCCGCTCCGCCCCCGGTCCACCGGTCGGCACGTCGCCTCGCGACGCACGCCCGGACGGACGCGAACGTCATGGTCAACACTGTCCGGTCGTGCGTTCCATCAGGTGGGGCACCGGAGGTGCCACGGCGGGAAGCAGTCGCCGGGCGTGGGAGAATCACCGGAGGTCCCGCCGCCGCGACCGGCTCTGGCCGGATGGTGCCCGGTGCCCGGTCGTCCGGCCGGCGCCCGCGGGTCCGATTTCGCCACCGCTGTCGAGATCGCACAGGAGCCTGTGATGGACGCCGTGTTCTCCGTACCCGAGCCGCGCAACGAGCCGGTACGCAATTACGAGCCGGGGAGCGCCGACCGGGAGCGACTCCAGCGGCGGCTGACCGAGCTGGCCGCCGAGCGCATCGACCTGCCGATGACCATCGCCGGCGAGCAGCGGATGGCCGGCGGCGCGTCGATCGACGTGGTGCAGCCGCACAAGCACGCCCACGTGCTCGGCGTCACCGCCCACGCCACCCACGACGACGCCCGGGCCGCGGTCAAGGCCGCCAAGGACGCCGCGCCGATGTGGCGGGCCCTGCCGTTCGAGGAGCGTGCGGCGATCTTCCTGCGCGCCGCCGAACTGCTCGCCGGTCCCTGGCGGGACACCCTGAACGCCACCACGATGCTGGGCCAGTCGAAGACCGCGATCCAGGCCGAGATCGACGCGGCCTGCGAGTTCATCGACTTCCTCCGGTTCAACGTGTTCTTCGCCCGGAAGCTCCTGGAGGAGCAGCCGCAGTCGTCCCCGGGCGTGTGGAACCGCTTCGACCACCGCCCGCTCGAGGGCTTCGTCTACGCGGTCACCCCGTTCAACTTCACCGCCATCGCCGGCAACCTGCCCTCGGCGCCGGCCCTGCTGGGCAACACGGTGGTCTGGAAGCCGGGCCCGACGCAGCAGTTCGCCGCGCACTTCACCATGCGGCTCTTCGAGGCGGCCGGCCTGCCTCCCGGCGTGATCAACATGGTCACCGGCCGGGGCGAGGAGGTCTCCGACGTCGTGCTCGCCGACCCGGACCTGGCCGGCATCCACTTCACCGGCTCGACCAAGGTCTTCCAGTACCTGTGGAAGACCGTCGGCGACAACATCTCCCGCTACCGTGGCTACCCGCGCCTGGTGGGTGAGACCGGCGGCAAGGACTTCGTGGTCGCGCACGGCAGCGCCGACGTCGACGCTCTGCACACCGCCCTCATCCGGGGCGCCTTCGAGTATCAGGGGCAGAAGTGCTCGGCGGCCTCCCGGGCGTACGTCCCGCGGTCGCTCTGGGAGGGTGGCCTGCGCGACCGGCTGGCGGCCACCGCGGAGGCCCTCACCTACGGTGACGTCACCGACTTCGGCAACTTCGGTGGGGCGGTGATCGACGACAAGGCCTTCTCCCGGCACACCGCCGCGCTGGAGCTGATCAACGACGACGACGCCTGCCGGGTGATCGCCGGCGGCACCGCCGACGACTCGGTCGGGTACTTCGTCCGGCCCACCGTGTTCGAGTGCACCGACGCCGCGCACGAGACCTTCACCACCGAGTACTTCGGCCCGATCCTCGGGGTGCACGTCTTCGACGACGGCCGGTTCGACGAGGTGGTCGCCCAGGCCGAGTCGATCGCACCGTACGCGCTGACCGGGTCGATCTTCGCCAACGACCGCCGGGTGGTCGAGGCGGTGGCCGAGAAGATGCGGTACGCGGCCGGCAACTTCTACATCAACGACAAGCCGACCGGCGCGGTGGTCGGGCAGCAGCCGTTCGGCGGTGCCCGGGCCAGCGGCACCAACGACAAGGCCGGCTCCTGGCACAACCTGGTGCGGTGGATGTCGCCGCGGACGATCAAGGAGACGTTCGTCCCGCCGACCGACCACACGTACCCGCACATGGGCTGAGGTCCGCAGGCGGCCCCCCGGCTCCGGCCGAGGGGCCGTCGCGCGTCCACGGTGCTCCCCACGGGACGGCGCTCCGGGTCCCGCCGGGCCGGTTTCCGCGCTCCCCGCCGGACTGTCGCCGGCCGACAGTGCACATAGGAACCCCTACCGGGTGGCGAAACCGGCAAATCCTGGACGCCGGGTCGGCAAAGTGGCAGCGTGAGGGGCATGGCGGATTCCGGAGTCAACCCCACGGCGGCGGCCCTGCTCGGGCTGCTCCACGAGGGTCCCATGACAGGCGGCCAGTTGATGGCCGCCGCCGAGCGACGGCTGGCGCCGTACTGGTCGATGACCCGTAGTCAGGTCTACCGCGAGCTTCCGGTGCTCGCCGAGAAGGGGCTCGTCCGCCTGGGCAAGCCCGGGCCGCGCTCCAGTCAGCCGTACGCGCTGACCGCGTCCGGGAAGCGGACCTTCTCCCGGTGGCTCGCGGAGGACCCGGGGCGGGACACGATCCGCAACCCGATCGCCCTGCGGATCGCGTTCGGAAACCTGCACTCGGCCAGCCAGCTGAAGAACCTCCAGGCGGCGGCGAACGAGTACCACACGGAGGCGCTCGCCCGGGTCCGGGAGCAGGTGAAGAGCGCCAAGAAGGAAGGCGACCCGTACGACGCCAGCGCGCTGGAGTTCGCCGTCGCCTATCACAAGGCCGCTCTGACGTGGCTGAAGTCCGCCCCCGTCGGGTGAAGCAGTACTCTTGTCTGTCGTGACCGCTGCCGATTACGCCGAACAGCTCAAGGACCTCGACGCCACCCTCCGCAACATCGAGGCGGTGCTGGACCTCGACCGCCTGCGGAAGGACAAGGCCCGCCTGGAGCAGGCGGCGTCCGCCCCGGACCTGTGGGACGACCAGGCCAAGGCACAGGAGGTCACCTCCCAGCTGTCGTACGTCAACGGCGAGATCAGCAAGCTGGGCAGCCTCCGTTCCCGGCTGGACGACGCCCAGGTGCTGCTGGAGCTCGCCGAGGCGGAGTCCGACCCGGGCGTGCTGACCGAGGTCGAGTCGGAGATCACCGGGCTGACCAAGGCCATCGAGGAGATGGAGGTCCGCACCCTGCTCTCCGGCGAGTACGACTCCCGCGAGGCCCTGGTGGCCATCCGGGCCGGCGCGGGCGGCGTGGACGCGGCGGACTTCGCCGAGATGCTGCTGCGGATGTACCTGCGCTGGGCCGAGCGGCACGGCTACCCCACCGAGGTCTACGAGACCTCGTACGCCGAGGAGGCGGGCCTGAAGTCGGCCACCTTCGCGGTCAAGGTGCCCTACGCGTACGGCACGCTCAGCGTCGAGTCGGGTACCCACCGGCTGGTCCGGATCAGCCCGTTCGACAACCAGGGCCGTCGGCAGACCAGCTTCGCCGGTGTCGAGGTGTTGCCCGTGGTCGAGCAGACCGACAGCATCGAGATCCCCGAGAACGAGATGCGGGTCGACGTGTACCGCTCCTCCGGTCCGGGTGGGCAGAGCGTCAACACCACCGACTCCGCGGTCCGGCTCACCCACATCCCGACCGGCATCGTGGTCACCTGCCAGAACGAGAAGTCCCAGCTGCAGAACAAGGCGTCCGCGCTGCGGGTGCTCCAGGCCCGGTTGCTGGAGCGCAAGCGGCAGGAGGAGCAGGCCAAGATGGCCGGGCTCAAGACCGACGCCGCCGGCTCGTGGGGCGACCAGATGCGCTCGTACGTCCTGCACCCGTATCAGATGGTGAAGGATCTGCGAACCGAGCAGGAGACGGGCAATCCGTCCTCGGTGTTCGACGGTGAACTGGACAGCTTCATCGAGGCCGGGATCCGCTGGCGCAAGCAGCAGCAGCTCGCCGGCGACAGTGCGTGACGACGCCGAGGCGGAGCGCGTCATCGATCTTCTCTTTTCCCAGTGAATCGATGACGCGACCCGCATCGGAGGGGCGTGGCGCTTGGCTCCCCGGTTACACCACGTAGACTCACCTCCCGTGATTCAGCTTGAGCAAGTGACGAAGACGTACCCGAAGGCGTCCCGGCCTTCGCTCGACAACGTGTCCGTCTCGATCGAGAAGGGCGAGTTCGTCTTCTTCATCGGTCCATCCGGCTCCGGCAAGTCCACGATCATCAAGCTGCTGCTGCACGAGGTCACGCCCAACAAGGGCCGTGTCGTCGTCAACAGCAAGGACGTCACGTCGATGCGCTCCTGGAAGCGACCCCACTTCCGGCGCTCGATCGGCTGCGTCTTCCAGGACTTCCGGCTGCTGCCGAACCGCACCGCGTACGAGAACGTGGCGTTCGCCCTCGAGGTGATCGGCAAGACCAAGGCGGTCGCCCGCCGGGTCGTGCCCGAGGTGCTGGAGCTGGTGGGACTCGGTGGCAAGGAGCACCGTTACCCGCACGAGCTCTCCGGTGGTGAGCAGCAGCGGGTGGCCGTCGCCCGGGCGTTCGTCAACCGTCCGCTGATCCTGCTCGCGGACGAGCCGACGGGAAACCTCGACCCCGACACCTCGATCGAGATCATGCGTCTGCTGGACCGGATCAACCGCACCGGCACGACCGTCGTGATGGTCACGCACGACTCCAACATCGTGAACCAGATGCGCCGCCGGGTCATCGAGATCGAGAGCGGCCGCATCGTGCGCGACCAGGCCCGCGGCGTCTACGGGTGAGCCGGCTTCCCACCCCTGCGCAGCCTGACGACGAACACTTCATGCCGGAGACCCGGAGGAATCCCCGATGCGCGTGAAATACGTCCTGTCCGAGGTACTGGTCGGACTGTGGCGCAACGTGACCATGACCATCGCGATGATCATCACGATGGCGGTCTCGCTGACCATGCTCGGCGCCAGCGGTCTGATCTACACCAAGGTCGCCGACATGAAGGACCTGTACTTCGAGAGGATCGAGGTCTCGATCTTCCTGGAGAAGGACGTCAGCGAACAGCAGCGCACCGACATCGCGGCCAAGCTGGACAGCGACCCGCTGATCCGCGATGTCACCTACGTCAACAAGGACGAGGCGTACAAGCGCTTCCAGGAGATGTTCCGGGACTCGCCCGACCTGCTGAGCGTGGTCAAGGCCGACCAGCTGCCCGAGTCGTACCGGCTCAAGCTGGTCAACCCCGCGGAGTACAAGGCCGTCTCGGACCAGTACTCGACGATCGAGGGGGTGGACCAGGTCGTCGACCAGAGCCGGGTACTGGACAAGATCTTCAACCTCTTCACCGCCGGGCAGAACATCGCCCTGGTCGCCGCGATCGCGATGGCGATCGCCGCCCTGCTGCTGGTCGCGAACACCATCCAGGTCGCCGCGTACAGCAAGCGGCGTGAGGTGGCGGTCATGAAGCTGGTCGGCGCGTCGAACTGGTTCATCCAGGCCCCGTTCGTGCTGGAGGCGGTGGTGGCCGGCCTGATCGGATCGGTTGTCGGCCTCATCGCCCTGATCGGGTTGAAGCAGTTCCTCTTCGACGGCGCGCTGAGCACCCTGCAGGGCCTCTTCGCACCGGTCACCTGGGGCGAGGTGTTCCTGACCTTCCCGGTGATGGCCGGCGTCGGTGGCCTGATCAGCGCCGTCACCGCCTGGGTCACCCTCCGCTTCTACCTGCGGGTCTAGCACCCTCGCGCAGCGACGGCCCCCGTGCGTTCCCCCGGTCTCCGGGAGCGCGCGGGGGCCGTGCGTGTGCTCCGGGACGGGGTGCGTCCGGAATAAACGACGCCGGGCGGCTCTTGTCGTTCGGGTAGCATGATCTCCGCTCTCCGGCCGGTCGCGGCCGTGCCGGAGGCGACCAGGAGAGGGGGTGGCGCCGATGCCACGGGAAAAGGGACGCAAGGTCGTCGCCTCCAACAGGAAGGCCCGGCACGACTACTCGATCCTCGACACCTACGAGGCGGGGATGGCGTTGACCGGCACCGAGGTCAAGTCCCTTCGCGCGGGCCGCGCGTCGCTGGTCGACGCGTTCGCCCAGGAGCGCAACGGGGAGCTCTACCTGCACGGCATGCACATCCCGGAGTACACCCAGGGCACCTGGACCAACCACGAGCCCCGGCGTACCCGCAAGCTCCTGCTCAACCGGCTGGAGATCGACCGGTTGATCGGGAAGACCCGCGAGGGCGGCCTGACCATGGTGCCGTTGCAGGTCTACTTCTCCGACGGCTGGGCGAAGGTGGAGATCGCCCTGGCGAAGGGCAAGAAGTCGTACGACAAGCGGCAGGACCTCGCCAAGCGGGACGCGGACCGGGAGATCGCCCGGGTCAGCGGCCGGCGCGGCAAGGGCATGTCTGAGTGATATGTCTGCCTTTGTCCTGGACGGCACGCCGGCCGGGACCTCGGGATGAAACCCGTTGCGGTAGGCGTTACGCTTGACGGAGCCGCCCACAGGGTGGCCACGTCGAGGGGGTGACTGGTTTCGACTTCGTACGTTGCGGCAGGGGAAGCGAGCCGAGGAAGCCGACGTCGTCTCGTGAATCGGTCGTCGGAAACCAATAAGCGCCAAGAACAATCGCGCTGACTTCGCTCTCGCCGCCTGAGGCGAGTAGCTAAGTCTGTCGGCCTGGGAACGCCTTCGTCCCAGTCAGCCGGCATCAGCTAGGAGGCTGGCCAATCGGACCCGGTCGCGGGGTCCGTGCGGCGAGATCAATCAGCGACTGGGCCCGTCACACCAACTCGCTCGCGTGATTGGTGGGGCCGAGTAGAGGCACAGCGAGCTGCGCTCGGAGAAGCCCTGACAAACCGGCGAAGGACCCGGGTTCGATTCCCGGCACCTCCACAGGAAAGGGAGAGGGAGTGTCTTCTGACACTCCCTCTCCCTTTTGCCGTCCAGGAAAATCGGGTGTCCGCCGCGCCGATGGTGCGTACCGTTCCGGCCATGTCCCGGTTGGAGCTGCGGCCGCTGGCGGCCGCCGACCTGCCTGCTTGCGGCACACTGCTGGCCGACCGGCACCGCCGGCACCGCGTCGCCCAGCCGCAGCTGTCCGCGCGGTTCGAGGATCCCGCCGTCGCCCTGGCGGAGTTGACCGCCGCGTACGAGACGCCCGACTCTTCGGGAGCGGTCGCGTACCGCGCCGGTGTCCCGGTGGGTTTCGTCCTCGGTGCCCCGAAGCCGTCACCGCTGTGGGGGCCGAACATCTGGGTGGAGGCGGCCGGGCTCGCGGTCACCGACGCCGAGGTGATGCGCGACCTGTACGCGGTCGCCGCCACCCGGTGGGTCGACGAGGGCCGCACGGCGCACTACGTCGTCGTGCCGGCGCACGACGCCGAGCTGGTGCGGGCCTGGTTCCGCCTGGGCTTCGGCCAGCAACACGCGCACGCCATCCGGCCGGCCGCGCGGCTGGGGACGGGTACGCGAGCAGGGCTGTCGGTGCGCCGGGCGATCCGGGCCGACATCCCGGCGCTCGCGCAACTCGATGTCGAGTTGCCACTGCATCAGGGCCTGTCCCCGACGTTCTCCGCCGGCAGGGTGGGCACGGTGGAGGAGAGCCTCGCCGAGTGGGCAGCCGACTTCGACGACCCCGCGTACACCACCTTCGTGGCCGAATCGAACGGCCGCGTCATCGGCGCGGCCGTCGGCTGCGCGCTCGAGCAGTCGAGCGGTCATCTGAGCCTGGCCCGTCCGGACCACGCGGGGTTCCTCGGGTTCGCGGCGGTCTTCCCGGATGCTCGTGGCGTCGGTGCTGGACGGGCGCTCGGCGCAGCGGTCATCGACTGGGCCGTGTCGGCCGGGTTCGACAGTGTGGTCACCGACTGGCGGGTGACCAACCTGCTCTCCTCGCGGACCTGGCCGGCGCTCGGCTTCGCCGAGACATTCCTCCGGCTGCACCGCCTGATCCGCTAGGAGCTCCGCAACGCCATGGAACAACTGGTGTGGGCGCTGGCGCAGCACCGGCAGCGCGGCGCGGACCTGCTCTGCCAGGCGTACCAGACGGATCTTGGCGGCGAGGACTGACCGGGCGGAACCGGGCGGCGACGATGGACGTCCAACCCGTATGCGCCCAGTTGCCGCCCTGCTGAGTCTGTCCCTGCTGGTCGTCGCCGGATGCGCACCGGCCGGTTCGGAGCCGGCCGCCGCCCCGCCCACGGATCGGCAGTGGCCCGCGTTCGAGCAGCGGGCCGCGGAGGTCGCCGACGCCTGGCGACCCGGCCCCCAGTGGCGCGACGGGTACGTCCCGCTCCAGGAGCCGACCGTGCTGGCCGGTGATCCCGGGTTCAGCCCGGACACCCTGACCGCCTTTCAGGCGGGCTGGTACCGGGACCAGATCCCGCTGCCGGCGGATCGGCCGGGGGACGGGACCATCCGGTTCCCCGGCGGCACCCTCACCGTGCCGCTGGCCAGTGCCGAGGAGGCGTACCGGCAGCTCGACCAGGGAGATCCGCCGACGTGCGACGGGCGGCCGAAGGACCCGGCCACGCCGCCCCCGGCCCAGCCGAGCGGGCCGGATGCTCCCATGAGCAGCACACCGGGGAGCGCCTGCATCCCGCTGACCGTGACGGGCGTCGAGCTGGGCAGTGTGCCGATCCGCACCAGTCGGGGCGAGGCCGAGGTGCCGGCGTGGCTGTTCACCATCGACGAGCTGACCGCCCGGGTGGCCCGGCTCGCGGTCGCGCCGACCGCGGTCGGCGCGGTGCCGCAGCCCACGGCTCCCGCCGCGCCGCTGCCGGCCGAGGTGGTCGGCGCCCAGGACCTCCGTGCCGTGGACGGCGCGACGCTGACCGTACGGTTGGGGGTCGGGGCCTGTGACACCGGGATCACCCCGCTGGTGCTGGAGCGCGACGACCTCGTGGTGGTGGGTGGCGGGGTCACCCGGTCCACCGGCCCCTGCCCGGACGTACTCAAGATCGAACCGGTCACCGTCACACTGCGCGCACCGCTGGGCGCCCGGCCGGTCCTCGACGTGAACACGGGCCTGCCGCTCCGGATCACCCCGTTCTGACCCGCGAAGCCGGGCGGCGGCGAATCAGAGCAGCCCGGGGATGTCGGTACGGATGGGCACCGGCAGCACCGTCGGCCGGTTCGCCCGCAGGCCCGTCGTCAGGGCCGCGCCGAGCTGGTCGGGCGTCTCGACGACCTCGGTGGCGCAGCCGTAACCCCGGGCGAGCGCCGTGAGGTCCATCCCGGGCAGGTCCAGGCCGGGCACCCCGGCTGTCTCCTTGAAATCGGCGAACGACTTCAGGATCGCGTACTGCTGGTTGACCGGGACCACCACGACCAGCGGTAGACCCAGCCGTGCCCCCGTCCACAGGGCCTGCACGGAGTAGTGGAACGAGCCGTCGCCGATGACCGCGACCACCGGTCGGTGCCGGCCCGTGTCGCGCTGCGCGAGCGCGATGCCGACCGCCGCCGGCAGGCCGTAGCCCAGACCGCCGCTGGCCATGGTGAAGTACGAGCCGGGCCGGGTGATCGGCAGCCGGCGGCGTAGCGCCGGCAGGTTCGACGGTGACTCCTGCACCAGCACCCCGTCGGCCGGCCAGTGCCGGGCCAGCGCGGCGAAGAGCGCGTCCGCGCTGAGCGGCGAGCCGTCCTCGGGCGGTGCGGGCGCGGACCGCGCCGGTGGCGGTGGACGGTCCATGGCCGGGATCAGGTCGAGCAGGTCCGCCATGGTCAGCCCGGCGTCGCCGAGCAGGCTGTTGCCCACCGGCGCCCGTGCCGCCTCCTCCGGGTCGTCGGTGACGTGCAGCAGGCGTACACCGGCGGGCAGATGGTCGCCGGGGACGTGCGGGTAGTAGCGGAACACCGGCGCGCCCACCACCAGCACCGCGTCGTGCCCGCGCAGCTTCTCGGCCAGTGGCGCGATCGCGTACGGCAGCACGCCCTGGAAGTACGGGTGGTCCTCGGGGAACGGCGTCCGCTCCGGCGCGGGAGCGGTCCACACCGCCGCGCCGAGCCGCTCGGCCAGGGCCACCGCCGCCGGCCAGGCATCGGCCCGGTCCACCGACGCCCCCAGGACCAGCGCCGGTGACCGGCTGGCCGCCAGCACCGCGGCGAACTCGCCCAGCCGGTACGGATCCGGGGCGATCCGGGTGGACACCGTCCGCACCGGCGGGGGAGGGTCGGCGGGCTGCGCCCAGTCGTCCAGCGGCAGGGACAGGAAGACCGGCCCGGCCGGTGGCTGCACGGCGGTGGCGTACGCCCGCATGACCGCCGCCGGCACGTCCTGCGCGCGCGCCGGCTCGTGGCTCCACTTCACGTACGGCTGGGGCAGCTCGGTCGCCCGGCGGCTCGTCAGCCGGGGCTCGATGAGCAGCATCTCCCGGGTCTGCTGCCCGGCGGTGACGATCAGCGGCGCGCGGTTGTGCCAGGCGGTGACGAGGTTGCCCATGGCGTTGCCGGTGCCCGGCGCCGTGTGCAGGTTCACGTGCGCGGGGCGACCGGTGACCTGCGCGTACCCGTCCGCCATCGCCACCGCCGACGCCTCGTGCAGCGCGTGCACGTAGTGGAAGTCCTCCGGGAAGGCGGCGAGGAACGGTTCCTCGGTGGAGCCGGGGTTGCCGAAGACGGTGGTCATGCCCAGGGCGCGCAGCAGGTCGTACGTGGTGTCGCGGACGGTGGCCATTGTCTTCAGACGTTATCGCCGCTCAGGCGTCCCCCTCGGCGTTTCCGCGCACCCGGCCCGGGCTCAGGGCAACGCGAAGGGCAGTTTGATCCCGTCCAGTGCGCGCCCGCAGTCGCAGTCGCGTTCGGCCGGCAGCGCGGCCACGGCCTCCAGCAGCAGGCCGCGCAGCCGATCGGTGTTCTCCCCGAAGACCCGGAACACCTCCTCCTGCGTCACCGAACCACCACCGGCCACACCGGCGTCGTGGTCGGTCACCAGGGCGATGGAGGAGTAGCAGAGGGCGAGCTCCCGGGCCAGCACGGCCTCCGGGTGCCCGGTCATGTTGACCACCGTGCCGCCGATCGAGGCGAACCAGCGCGACTCGGCGCGGGTGGAGAAGCGCGGGCCCTCCACCACCACGACCGTGCCGCCGTCGACCGCCGGGACGTCCCGCCGGGCCGCGGCGTCGAGCAGGGTACGGCGACCGACCGGGCAGTACGGGTCGGCGAAGGACACGTGCACCGCGCCCCGGTCGTAGTAGGTCTGCGCCCGGCCGCTGGTGCGGTCGACGAGTTGGTCGGGCACCACGAACGTTCCCGGGCCCAGCTCGGGGCGCAGGCCGCCGACCGCGCACGGCGCGAGCACCTGGCGTACGCCGAGGGACCGCAGCGCCCACAGGTTGGCCCGGTACGGGATCAGGTGCGGCGGATGCCGGTGGTCGCGGCCGTGCCGGGGCAGGAACGCCACCCGACGCCCACCGATCTCGGCGATCGTGACGGCGTCGGAGGGTGGCCCGTACGGCGTCTCCACCTCGTGCTCGGTGGCGCCGTCGAGGAGAGCGTAGAGGCCCGATCCGCCGATCACCGCCAGTTCCGCCGTTGGACTCACGTGGTCCTCCCTGTTCCTGTCGATCACCCGACGGTCAGACCTTAGCCACGGGCGCAGGTGCAGGCTATGGTGCCAGGCATGGCGTTGACAGCATGGACGGCACCGGCGCCCCGGCGCGTCCCGGTGGGGCCGGTCTGACGGTGTCCGGCATGCAGGGAGAGGGGCAGGCGATCGGCGGACGGGCGATGGATTCGATGACCGGGCGGCTCCTGGTCGCGACTCCGGCGCTGAAGGACCCGAACTTCGACCGCACGGTGGTGCTGCTGGTCGCGCACGAGCCCGGCGGGGCTCTCGGGGTGGTCCTCAACCGCGCCACCGAGGTCCCGGTCGCGGACGTGCTGGGCGACTGGAGCGAGTTGGCCCGGCATCCGGCGGTCCTGTTCGAGGGCGGCCCGGTGCAGCCGGACTCGGCTATCTGCCTGGCTCGGATGCGGCACCCGGTGCAGCGCGTCAAGGGCTTCCACCAGGTCTCCGGGGCCGTCGGCACGCTGGACCTGTCGGGCGACCCGGAACGGCTGCGGGAGAACCTGGGGGCCATCCGGGTCTTCGCCGGTTACTCCGGCTGGGGCGCGGGTCAGGTCGAGCAGGAGGTCGAGGACGGCTCCTGGTTCGTGCTGGACGCCCTGCCCGGTGACGCCTTCGTCGATCGGCCCGACGACCTGTGGCCGATGGTGCTCCGCCGGCAGGGCGGGATGATGGCCGCGGTGGCGCACTTCCCCTCCGACGTGGCCCTCAACTGACCGCTCCGGGGGCACCCCCCGCGAGATGACCATGCCGGACGGCGTGTGTATAGTTCTTCCCGTGCCCGGGCGACCGGGCGAGGCAAGGGGCCGTGGCGCAGCTGGTAGCGCACCACACTGGCAGTGTGGGGGTCAGGGGTTCGAGTCCCCTCGGCTCCACCCTTCCGACCAGGGCGTTCGTCAGACATGACGGACGCCCTTCGTCGTTCCTGGCGGCGCAGGCAGCCACAGCTACTGTCCCTGACCCCCGTGCTGCCGGTCACGGCGCGATCTTCAGGGTGTACGTGTAAGACGCCGGGGGCGAGTAGTTTCCGGCCGCGTCGTAGCCGGCGACGGTGAACGTGAAGGGCGTGCGCCGCCCGGTGTAGTAGGACTCCAGGTCGTAGGTACCAAAGGTGTGGGTCCACGTCCCGTCCGCCCCGATGGACTCGGTGGTGGCCTGGCCCGACTCGGGCTGGATCCACACCTCGGTCGACGGCTCGCCGGTACCGCTGATCGTGAACGTCTGCGTCGTGATGACCTTCTTCGTCGACGGCGAGCTGACGACGGGCGTCGGCGGCGCGGTGCCGTCGACGGTGAACGTGACGCTGACCGTCGCCGTCCTGCCGTAGATGTCCGTGGCCTCGAAGACCGTTGTGTACGTCCCGTCGGTGAGGTAGCCGCCGTCGTAGACGAAGGAACCCGAGACGCCGCTCAGCAGGGTCGGCCCACTGCCGTCGACGTAGACCTTGATGTTGGACTCGTAGTTGACGTAGCCGGTGATCTTCACGGTCGGGTCAACGACGGCACCGTCGTAGGGCCAGTTGATGGACAACTGAAGCGGCGGCGGCAGCACCCGGTAGGCCGAACAGTAGCTGGCGTAGGTGACGTTCAGGTCGAGGTTGCGGATCTGCGCGCACAAGGTGTTCCAGCCGTAGTCGAACTGCTGGTACGCCATCTCCCAGGTGCCGTCGGCGCGGAGGGTGCCGGAGCGGTCCTCGCCGTTGACGACGAGGATGAGGCGGTAGGAGTTCGGGTCGGCGTTGGAGGTACCAGTGACGCTGATGTCGCTGGGCCCGGTGCTCCCGTTGGCCGGCGACGTGATCGTCACCGACAGGTCTTCCGCCTGGGCGGGTGCCGCCCCGACCAGCGCCCCGACCAGCGTGGACAACAAGACGACGATCCCGGTACGCAGCCTCATCGCTGCCCCCTCCCCGTGGTAACCAGGATCGTGCCCCACGGCAGCGGAGGCGGGCAATCGTTTGTTTAAGGTCAAGTTCGGCAGATGGCGCGACAGCAGGCCCGGTCACCTGCGGCGCCCGCTTCTCGAAGGGTCGTGACTCGATCAAGTGGCCGAACAGGCACTGTCGCGGCCATCGGCAACAGGTGAGCATGCCTCCATGGATCCTGCTGCGACTCCCGTCGCTGCCGACCCGCTACGGCCCCGCCGCATCTGGTACCTGGTCGCGGCGCTGGTCGCCGTCGGTGGTGTGCTGGCCGCCCCCGCGGTGCTGTTCCTGATTCCCGCCGGGGGTGACCTCGGACAGCGCATCACGCCCGGCCAGCCGGTCACCGTGCACGTGCCCGAGGCCGGAAAGATGGTGTGGGCCAGGGACAGCGGCCCCCAGAACTTTCCCGGCGTCGGCTGCGCCCCCTCCCTGGCGGACACCCAGGAACTCGGGTGGAGCACGATCTCGATGCGTCCCGACGAGGTCACCGTGAACGCGAACGGCGAGCGCTGGCGCGGCGTGTTGATGGTGCACGCCCAGCCGGCCGGAACGTACACGGTGACCTGCACGGCCTCGGCTGCGGACGGCACGCCGTCCCTCTCGATCGGTGATCCTCCCCGGTTGCACAACCCGCGTTCGAAGGCACTGGCGGTGCTGGCCGCCTCCGTCCTGGCATCCCTCGGCGTGCTGGTCGGCACCGTGATGGCGGTGGTCGTCGCGGTCCGACGCCGGCGCTCGTCGCAGGCGGGGTGGGCGACCTCTGCTTGAGCTCGACCGGGCTCACGATCGGCCCGGGACGACGGTCCTGCGCTGACTTTCGTCGCTGTGGTGGTGTTCCATCGAACTCCTGACCGTCCGCGGCCGTACCAGTGTGCGGGAGGTCGATGCCATGCCCGTCCGCCGAGTCGTCGCCGCCGTGCTGGTCGCCGTGGCGGCCGTGCCGATGACCGGTGCACCCGCTTCTGCCCACGGTGCCCCCACCAGCCCGATGAGCCGGGCCGCCGCCTGTGGACCGGAGGGTGGACAGGCGAGCACCCCGGCCTGCCAGGCTGCCGTCGACGCCGGGGCGGCGCTGCGCGAGTGGGACAACATCCGCGTGTTCGGCGTCGACGGGCGGGACCGGGAGCGGATCCCGGACGGGGAGCTGTGCAGCGGTGGGCTGTCCGCGTACCGGGGACTGGACCTGGCCCGGTCGGACTGGCCGACCACCGAGTTGACGGCCGGCGCGGCGTTCACCTTCCGCTACCGGGCGACGATCCCGCACAAGGGGACCTTCCGGCTCTACGTCACCCGCGACTCGTACGATCCGGCCCGCCGGCTCACCTGGGCCGACCTGGAGACCGTGCCGTTCCTGCGGGCGACCGACCCGCCGGTGCGCGACGGCGCGTACCAGGTGCGGGGGCGGCTGCCGGACCGATCCGGCCGGCACCTGATCTACACCGTGTGGCAGAACTCCGACTCCCGGGACACCTACTACTCCTGCTCCGACGTCGTCCTGCGCCTGAAGGGGGCGGCGGACGGACCCACCCCGGTAGCCGCCTCCGGCGGGGTGGCCGACGGTCCGCGTACCGAATCGGGTTTCGGGACCGTCGGCGAACCCGGCGTGCCGGTCGCGGCGGTGACCGACCTCGGCGGCGGCCACTGGCGGTTGGTCGGTGGCGGTGGCGCGGCGGCGGTCACCCTGCTGCTCGCCGTCGTGGTCGCGGCTCGCGCGCGACGCCGGCCCGCCGCGCCGGCCGGGCCTCCCTGTGAGGTACGCAACCACCGGGCCGGTCGCCGCCGGGAGTGGTGACGACCGGCCCGGGTGGTGCGCTCAGCTCAGGTGTCGCTCGATCTCGGCCAGTTCGTCGGCGGTGAAGTCGGGGTTGTCCACGGCGGCGATGTTCGTCTCCAACTGGCTGACGCTGCTCGCGCCGATGATCAGGCTGGTCATCCGCGGGTCGCGCAGTGCCCACGCGAGCGCGAGCTGGGCCAGGGACTGGCCGCGGCGGGCGGCGATGTCGCCCAGCGCCCGGATGGCGGCCATCCTCTTCTCGTCGAGGTCGCTCTCGTTGAGGAAGACGCTGGTGCGGACCCGGGAGTCCTCCGGAATGCCGGCGAGGTAGCGGTCGGTCAGCAGGCCCTGGGCCAGCGGGCTGTACGCGATGCAGCCGGCACCCACCCGCTCCAGCGTGTCGAGCAGGCCGTCGTCCTCGGTCCACCGGTTGAGCATCGAGTACGACGGCTGGTTGATCAGCAGCGGCGTACCCAGGTCCCGCAGGATCGCGGCGGCCCGCTCGGTCTGCTCCGAGTCGTAGTTCGAGACGCCGACGTAGAGCGCCTTGCCGGAGCGGACGATGGCGTCGAGCGCGCTCATCGTCTCCTCCAGCGGGGTGTCCGGGTCGAACCGGTGGGAGTAGAAGATGTCGACGTACTCCACGCCGAGGCGGCGCAGTGACTGGTCCAGCGACGAGACGAGGTACTTGCGGGAGCCCCACTCGCCGTACGGGCCGGGCCACATGAGATAGCCGGCCTTGCTGGAGATGACCAGCTCGTCCCGGTACGGCTTCAGGTCGGTGGCCAGCATCCGGCCGAAGTTCTCCTCGGCGCTGCCCGGCGGCGGGCCGTAGTTGTTCGCCAGGTCGAAGTGGGTCACCCCGAGGTCGAAGGCGCGGCGGACGATGTCGCGCTGCCGCTCGTACGGGCGGTCCGGGCCGAAGTTGTGCCACAGGCCGAGCGAGATCGCGGGCAGCCGCAGGCCGCTGCGGCCGCTGCGCCGGTAGGTCATGCTGTCGTATCGCACATCAGCGGCGAGGTAGGTCATGATCACGACCCTATCCCCGCCCGGCGGGTAGGTTCACGACATGCGTTACGTGCAGCTCGACACGCCAAAGCCCCTGTCCAAGATCGGCCTCGGCACCTGGCAGTTCGGGTCCCGGGAGTGGGGCTACGGCCCCGACTACGAGCGCCGCGCCGCCGAGATCGTCCGCCGGGCCGTCGACCTCGGTGTCACCCTCTTCGACACCGCCGAGGTGTACGGCTTCGGCCGCAGCGAGCGGATCCTCGGCGCGGCGCTGGGCGACGAGCGGGCGAAGGTCGTGGTCGCCAGCAAGGTCTTCCCGATCCTGCCGGTCGCCCCGGTGGTGGAGCAGCGGGCCGTGGCCTCGGCCGCCCGGCTCGGCGTCACCAGCATCGACCTCTACCAGGTGCACCAGCCCAACCCGCTGGTCGCCGACCACACCACCATGCGTGGCATGCGGGCGTTGCAGGACGTCGGGCTGGTCGGCGAGGTCGGCGTGAGCAACTACGGCCTGCGGCGCTGGCAGGTCGCCGAGGCCGCCCTGGGCCGGCGGGTGCTCAGCAACCAGGTCCGGCACAGCATGGTCGACCGCGGACCGGAGCACGACCTGCTCCCGTACGCGCGGCAGGCCGGCCGGGTGGTGATCGCGTACAGCCCGCTGGCGCAGGGATTCCTCTCCGGTCGGTACGACGCGAAGAACCCGCCGAGCGGGGCCGTGCGCCGGGCCAACCCGTACTTCCTGCCGGAGAACCTGGAGCGGGGTGCCGCCCTCATCGAGAGCCTGCGCCAGGTCGCCGACGCGCACGACGCGACGCCCAGCCAGATCGCCCTGGCGTACGTGCTGCGGCACCCCAACGTGGTGGCCATCCCCGGGGCGTCGAGCGTGGAGCAGATGGAACGCAACGCCGCCTCCGCCGAGATCGACCTGGCCGATGACGAGTACGACGCGCTTGCCCGCGCGGCCCGCGAGTTCCGTCCGGTCACCGGGCTGGCCGCGATGCCGCGCCTGCTGCGGGCCCGCACCGGACGGTGAGTCGGGTCGCCCTGACCTCCCCGGCGCGGGGGAGTCGGGAACGGGCGGGCGGCGGGAGAATGGGCGGGTGAACCCCCGCGCGGTCCTCGTCCCGCTGGTGGCCGGCAGCACCTGGCGACGAGGCGTGTTCCTGCTGCTCGGCGGCGTGCTCGTGCTGCCCTACGCGCTGCTGGCGGTGACCTTCGCCCAGCTGCTGACCGATCCGGACGTCCCGCGGGCGCTGACGATCGGCCTGTTGGTGATCGCGGCGGCCATCGCGCTGGTGCCGGTCTTCCTCGACGGCAGCCGCGCGCTGGAGATCGCCGCCGTCCGGGCGTTGCTCGGCGTCGACCTGCCCGACCCGACCCCCGGGCACCGCCCCGACCGGGAGACGCGGCTGCGGTCCGCGCTCTGGATCGCCACCCACCTCGCCGTGGGCGGGCTGGTGATGACCGCGTTGTTCAGCGCCCTGCCGATGGCCGTGGCGTTCATCGCCCAGCAGTTCGGGGTCGGCGACGAGTTCGTGGGGCGGGAGCAGTTCGGGCCGCTGAGCGGATGGGACACCCGCTGGGTCACCGCCACCGGAGTGGTGCTGCTGGTCGGGCTCGGGTACGCGGTGGCCGGGCTCGGCGCGCTGGCCGTGTCGATGGCGCCGGTGCTGCTCGGTCCCGCGCAGGCGGAACGGATCGCCGCCCTGGAGGCACGCGCCGCCGGCCTCGCCGAGCGCAACCGGCTGGCCCGGGATCTGCACGACTCCGTCGGGCACGCGCTGACCGTGGCGACCCTCCAGGCCGGGGCCGCCCGACAGGTGCTGGACCGCGATCCGGAGTTCGTCCGGCGGGCGCTCACCGCGATCGAGGAGACCGGGCGGGCCGCCATGGACGACCTCGACCACGTGCTGGGGCTGCTGCGGGACTCCGGTGGCGGCACGGCGGCGGCTCCGCAGCGTACGCTCGCCGACCTGGACCGGCTCGTCACCGACACCCGCGCGACCGGGCTGCGGATCGACTGCCGGCGCACCGGCGACCCGGCCGACGTGCCGGCGGCGGTCTCCCGCGAGGGCTACCGGATCCTCCAGGAGGGACTGACGAACGCCGCCCGGTACGGCCGGGGCCCGGTGACGCTGCGCCTCGACGTCGGCCCGGACACCCTGGACCTGGAGCTGGTCAACGCCCTCGCACCGAGACGCCGGTCGAGTCCGGGGCGCGGCGGCCGGGGGTTGGACGGGATTCGCGAGCGGGTCCTCCTGCTCGGCGGCCGCCTCACCGCCGGTCCGGACGCCGGCCGCTGGCGGATGCGGGTCCGCCTGCCGATGGCGGGATCGCGGTGACCGACGGGGCCCCGGTGACCGGGGTGCTGATCGTCGACGACGACGAGCTGGTCCGGATCGGCCTGCGGGCCATCCTCGACGCCCAGCCCGACCTGCACGTGGTCGGCGAGGCCGGAGACGGGTCGGCGGTGCTGCCGCTGGTCGCCCGGCTCCGCCCCCACGTGGTGCTGATGGACGTGCGGATGCCCCGGATCGACGGCATTCAGGCCACCCGGCGGCTGCTCGCCGCGTCCACCGACCCGCCCCGCGTGCTGGTGGTGACCACCTTCGCCAACGACGAGTACGTCTACGACGCGCTGCGTGCCGGGGCCAGCGGCTTCCTGCTGAAGCGGGCCCGGCCGGCCGAGGTCGTGGAGGCGGTACGGGTGGTCGCCCGGGGCGAGTCGCTGCTCTTCCCGGCGGCCATCCGGCGGCTCGCCGGCGCGTACGGGGGGCGGGGCGCCGACCGGTTGTCGGCCGCCCGGCTCACCGAGCGGGAGGCCGAGGTGCTGCGCCTGATGACCACCGGACTGTCGAATCCGGAGATCGCCGCCGAACTGGTGGTCGGGGTGGAGACGGTGAAGACGCACGTCGGCAACGTGCTCGCCAAGCTGGGGGTCCGCGACCGCACCCAGGCGGTGATCGCCGCGTACGAGTCGGGCTTCGTCACCCCCACCGGTTGACGGGTTCCCCCGGGCGGGGGAGCCGGTTCCCCGTCCTCCGGGAGGGTTTCCGGGGCGTACCGGCCGAGGCTGGGAAGCATGACGACGACCGCTCCGCACCGACACCACGACACGGCCCGCCGGCCCGACCGGCTCGCCCCGCTCGCCGCCGGCTGGCTCGGCCTGTGGGGCGTGCTCGCCCTGATCGCCACCGCCACCGACACCGGATACCCGTTCGGCGCCGACGACCCGAACCGGGAGTCGAGCCTGCTGCGTTTCCTGCCGGCCGACCTCGGGCCGCCCCTGTTCGCCGGGATGCTGCTGGTGGCCGCGGTGGTGGCGCTGGCCCTGACCGCTCCCGCGACCCGACCCGCACGTCCGGTCCGGGCGCTGCTGCTCGGCTACGGCTGGGCGGTCGCCTTCGCGCTCGCCGTCGTCGTGCCCAGCATGCAGGTGCTGGTCATCCTCGGCTACGCCCCGATGCTGCTGCTCGGTGCCCCGTTCGGCTGGCCCCCGGTCGACTACGCCGACGTCTTCACCTGGCCACTGGCCGCCCGGACCGCGTCGATGGTGGGCGGTGTGCTGCTGGCCGGAGCGGTGCTGGTCTGGCAGCGGCGTACCGCCGGTGCCTGCGCGGCGTGCGGCCGGGACGGCACCGGCCGGGGCTGGACCACCCCGGCCGCCGCCGCCCGCTGGGGCCGGTGGGCCGCCGGGATCGCCGCGGTCGTCCCGTTCGGGTACGCGCTGACCCGCTTCGCCTGGGCGGCCGGTATCCCGCTCGGCATCGACCCCGACTTCCTCACCGAGATGCGGGAGACCAACGCGGTCTGGGCGGGGGCCCGGCTGGGTGCGTTCGCCACGGTGGGCGCGGTCCTCACGCTGGGTCTGGTGTCGCGCTGGGGTGAGCGTTTCCCCCGGTGGACCCCGGTACTGGCCGGCCGGCGGGTGCCGGTGCGGCTCGCCGTCATCCCGGCGACCGTGGTGGCGCTCGCCGTCACCGCGACCGGCCTGAGCGCGCTGAGCAGCGCGAGCTTCCTGGACCTGGGCGGCGGCCCGGTGGCCTGGGGGCCGCTGCTGCTCTTCCCGCTCTGGGGCGTGGCGCTGGGCGCTGCCACATACGCCTACCACCTGCGTCGCCGTGGCGCCTGCCGCCACTGCCGGAGGGGCTGACCCCCGGGTGGCCCGGTCCTGGCACGGGGCGGGACCGGGCCATTCCGGCGTTCAGGGCAGGTCGCGGGCGTAACAGACGGACAGTGGTTCACCCCGGTACGGCCCGAAGTTCTCGATCCGCCGGTAGCCCTCCCGCTCGTAGAAGCGCATGGCCTCGGGCTGGGCGGTACCGGTCTCGAGCAGCAGGGTGCGGATTCCGGCCTCCCGGGCGGCGTCCTCCAGGGCCCGCAGGATCGCCGTCGCCACGCCGGTGCCCCGGGCGGGCGGGTCGACGTACATCCTCTTGATCTCGGCGGCGCCGGCGTCCAGGAACCGCAACCCGCCGCAGCCCAGGGCGACCCCCGCGGCGTCGCGGGCGACCAGGAAGACGGTGACGCTCTCGGCGGTCGGCGGCGCGCCCGGCTCGTGGTCGTCGTTGCCGTAGCGGGCGTCCAGTTCGGCCCGCTGCGCGGCCCGCAACCGGGCGGCGTCGACCGAGTCCCACGGCTCCCGCTCGACCGACAGGGTCTGCTCCACGGGGTCCCCCTTTCCGTAACGGGTGTCACCGTAGCGCCGCCCCGGACCTGCCCTACGCACCGGTCGACGCCGATCCGGTGAGCTAGCGTTGGGCGGGTGACTGCGCCTACCCCGGTTACCCCGGTCCCCCCGGCCGACCTGCCCGCCACGCTCGGCGCGCTGCGCGCGGCCGGTCACCGGTACCGCACCGTCAAGCAGGAACTCCGCGACAACCTCCTGGCCCGGATGCGTTCCGGCGCCGACCGTTTCCCCGGCATCGTCGGCTACGACGACACGGTGCTGCCCGAGGTCGAGCGGGCGCTGCTCGCCGGCCACGACATGGTGCTGCTCGGCGAGCGGGGGCAGGGCAAGACCCGGCTGATCCGCTCCCTGGCCGGGCTCCTCGACGAGTGGACGCCGGTCATCGCCGGCTCGGTGCTCAACGAGCACCCGCTGCACCCCCTCACCCCGGCCTCCCGCGCCCTGGTCACCGAGGCCGGCGACGACCTGCCGGTGGCCTGGCTGCACCGCTCCATGCGCTACGGCGAGAAGCTCGCCACCCCGGACACCAGCGTCGGTGACCTGATCGGCGACGTCGACCCCATCCGCATCGCCCAGGGCCGCACCCTCGGCGACCCCGAGACCATCCACTTCGGTCTGGTCCCGCGCACCAACCGGGGCATCTTCGCCGTCAACGAGCTGCCCGACCTGGCCGAGCGGATCCAGGTGGCGCTGCTGAACGTGCTGGAAGAGCGGGACATCCAGGTCCGCGGCTACCAGCTGCGGCTGCCGCTGGACCTGTTCCTGGTGGCCAGCGCCAACCCGGACGACTACACCAACCGGGGCCGGATCATCACCCCGCTCAAGGACCGCTTCGGCGCCGAGGTCCGCACCCACTACCCGCTCGACCTGGAGCTGGAGCTGGACCTGATCCGCCAGGAGGCCGACCTGGTCGCCGAGGTGCCCGGCCACGTGCTGGAGGTCCTCGCCCGGTTCGCCCGCGCCGTGCGCGAGTCGCCCTCGGTGGATCCGCGCTCCGGTGTCTCGGCCCGGTTCGCCATCGCCGCCGCCGAGACGGTCGCGGCCGCCGCGCTGCGCCGCTCGTCGGACGTGATGGCGGTGACCCCGCTGCGGGACGGGATGAACCTGGTGGCCAAGGAGTACGTGG
>NZ_JBFAMU010000023.1:0-24951 GCF_040656655.1 Micromonospora sp. NPDC049799 | reverse complement strand
GCGGCGGTCGCGGCGGTGACCGCGGCCGTGTTGGTCGCCCTGGTGGCGCCCCGGACGCTCTCCTCGCCACAACCGGGCGCGAACGGCCCCAGCGTCCGGCTGCTGACCGCCAATCTGCTCGCCGGGGCGGCCGATGCGCGGACCCTGGTCGACCTCGTCCGCCGGCACCGGGTCGACGTGCTCACCGTGCAGGAGCTCAGCCCCGGCGCGCAGGCGGAGCTGGACCGGCTCGGCCTGACCGAGCTGCTCCCCCACCGGCAGCTCCACCCGCAGGTCGGCACCGTCGGCTCGGGTCTCTACGCCCGCTTCCCGATCGGTGACGGCGGGGTGCGGCACAACCGGGGAGGCTGGGGCTTCGACCAGGCGTACGGCACGGTGGCCGTCCCGGACGGCCCGCCGGTGCGGGTGGAGTCGGCGCATCCCGCCGCGCCGTACGCGGTCGACCAGGTCGGGCACTGGCGCACCGACCTCGCGGCGCAGCCGCCGGCCACCCCGGACGGGCCGCTGCGGATCCTCGCCGGGGACTTCAACGCCACCCTCGACCACACGCCGCTGCGCGACCTGCTGGACACCGGGTACGTCGACGCGGCCGACGCCGCGGGAGCGGGACTGGTCGGCACGTGGGGCCCCTACGACGGCGACCCGGTCCCGCCGGTGACCATCGACCACGTGCTCGTCGACCGGCGGATCGCCGTCCGCGCGGTCTCCGTGCACGCCGTGCCGGGCAGCGACCACCGCGCCGTGCTCGCCGAGCTGACCCTCCCGGCCGGGGTGTGAGGAAGGTCCCCGGAGAGCCCTTCCGACACGTCAGACCCGAGCCCGGTCCAGGCCGTACGTCAGCGCGTCGACCAGGGCGTGCCAGCTCGCCTCCACCACGTTCGGGTGCACCCCGACGGTCGTCCAGTCCCGGCCCGCGCCGTCGGAGGTCTCCACCAGGACCCGCGTCACCGCGCCCGTGCCGTGGCTGCCCTCCAGGATGCGGACCTTGTAGTCGGCCAGCTCGAAGGCGCGCAGCTCGGGGTAGTGCTTCGCGAGCCCGACCCGCAGCGCCTCGTCCAGGGCGTTGATCGGGCCGTTCCCCTCGGCGGTGGCGATGACCCGCTCACCCCGTACGCGGATCTTCACCGTGGCCTCGGAGACCACCGCGCCGTCCTCCCGGTGCTCGACCTGCACCCGGTACGACTCCAGCGCGAACGGCCGGGTCAGGGCGGCACCCGGCAGCTCGGAGCGGACCAGCAGCTCGAACGAGGCGTCCGCCGCCTCGAACGACCAACCACCGGCCTCCAGCTCCTTGACCCGGCTGGTCACCTTCGACAGCGTCTCCGGATGGCCGGCCAGGTCCAGGCCCAGCTCGCGGCTCTTGAGCTCGACACTCGCCCGGCCGGCCATCTCGGTGATGAGGATCCGCATGTCGTTGCCGACCACCTCGGGCTCCACGTGGTTGTAGAGCAGCGGATCCACCTTGATCGCACTCGCGTGCAGGCCCGCCTTGTGAGCGAAGGCCGCGGCCCCGACGTAGGCCTGGTGGGTGTCGGGGGCGATGTTGGCGATCTCGGCGATGGCGTGGGAGACCCGCACCATCTGTTCCAGGCAGCCGTCCGGTAGGACCGGCATGCCGAGCTTGAGCTGGAGGTTCGCGACGACGGCGAAGATGTCGGCGTTGCCGGGCCGCTCGCCGTACCCGTTGGCGGTGCCCTGTACGTGCCGAACCCCGGCCTCGACGGCGGCAATGGTGTTGGCCACCGCGCAGGCGGTGTCGTTCTGGCAGTGGATGCCGAGGAGCTCGGGGGCGACACCGATCCGGTCGGTGAGGTCGGCGATCGCAGCGGTCACCCAGGAGGGCAGCATGCCGCCGTTGGTGTCGCAGAGCACGAAACGCTCGGCGCCCGCGGCGAGCGCGGTCTCGACGACCGCCGAACTGTACGCGGGGTCGTGCCGGTAGCCGTCGAAGAAGTGCTCGCCGTCGACGAACACCCGGCGTCCCTCGGCGACCAGGTGCGCGACGGTGTCGTGGATCATCGCCAGGTTCTCGCCCGCGGAGGTGCGCAGCGCCCGCTCGACGTGCCGCAGGTCCGCCTTGGCGACCAGAGCGATCGCCGGCGTCCGCGCGTCGAGCAATCCGCGCACCTGGGGGTCGTCGGCGACCGCGACGCCGGCCCGGCGGGTCGCCCCGAACGCCACCAGCACGGCGTGCTTCAGGGCGAGGTCGGTGCGCGCGCGCCGGAAGAACTCGGTGTCCTTGGGTACCGCGCCCGGCCAGCCCCCCTCGATGAAGCCGACACCGACCTCGTCGAGCAGCGCGGCCACCGCCAGCTTGTCGACCACGGAGTAGCTGAGCCCCTCGCGCTGCGCGCCGTCACGCAGGGTCGTGTCGTACACCTGGAACGTCATCGGGTTCCCTTCTTCGCGGGCTGTCGGGAGCAACAAAAAGACCCCCCGCGAATGCAGGAGGTCTGCGCGCTCGGCGGAGGGGCCGGCGCGCTAGCTGTCGATAATCAGGACGGTGCTGGTCACGATCGATACTGTGCCACCCCGGCCCGCTTTTGGGAGGAAGAATCCACATGCCGGGACGGTGACGCAGGGTGCCCGTAGTGGATCCAGGAGACCGTCCCGGCGGGACACGCCCGCCGGTGATCGACTTCACAAGTCATCCGGCCGCTGAGCGGCGGAAGCGCCGCTACGGAAGTATCTGGAACCGATCCAGTTACCGGCCTCGTGCCGCTGTCAAGGAGGACCTGTGCTCACTGTCGGTGACCGCTTCCCGGAGTACGAACTCACCGCCTGCGTGTCGCTCGACGCCGACCGGGCGTTCGAGACCATCAACCACAAGTCCCACGAGGGCAAGTGGCGGGTGGTCTTCTTCTGGCCGAAGGACTTCACCTTCATCTGCCCGACGGAGATCGCCGAGTTCGGCCGGCTCAACGGCGAGTTCGCCGACCGGGACGCCCAGGTCCTCGGGGTGTCGGTGGACAACGAGTTCGTCCACTACGCGTGGCGCAAGGACCACCCGGACCTGCGGGAGCTGCCGTTCCCGATGCTCAGCGACATCAAGCGCGAGCTGACCGCCGACTGCGGTGTGCTCGGCTCCGACGGCGTGGCCCAGCGGGCCACCTTCATCGTCGACCCGGACAACGAGATCCAGTTCGCCATGGTGACCGCCGGCTCGGTCGGCCGCAACGTCTCCGAGGTGCTGCGGGTCCTCGACGCCCTGCAGACCGACGAGCTGTGCCCGTGCAACTGGAACAAGGGCGGCGCGACCCTCGACGCCAACTCCCTCCTCGCCGGCGCCGGTGCCTGACATGGGTCTGGACGTGGTCAAGGCGGCCCTGCCCGAGTACGCCAGGGACATCCGGCTCAACCTCGGCTCCACGATCAGCACGTCGACCCTGAAGCCGGAGCAGGCCTGGGGCACCGCGCTGGCCTGCGCGGTCGCGGCCCGCAACGCGGTCGTGCTGAGGGAGATCGCCGACGAGGCGGGCAGCCACCTCACACCCGAGGCGGTCGAGGCGGCCAAGGGCGCCGCCGCCATCATGGCGATGAACAACGTCTACTACCGGGCGAAGCACCTGATCGGGGACGATCAGTACCAGTCGATCCCGGCTCGGCTGCGGATGCAGATCATCGCCCGACCGGGCGTCGAGAAGGCCGACTTCGAGCTGTGGTGCCTCGCCGTCTCGGCGATCACCGGCTGCGGTGTCTGCCTGGAGTCGCACGAGAAGACCCTGCGCAACGCGGGTTTCAGCCGCGACCAGGTGCACGAGGGGCTGCGCATCGCCGCCGTCGTGCACGCCGCCGCGGTCACCCTCGACGCCGAGGCCGCGCTCGCCTGATTCCGCTGCTGGTCGGCGTGTATGGATCGCCGCAGGGGGGTAGGAACCGTACGACAGGCAACATCCCCCGAGAAAGTCGAGAAAGGGAGTGAACGCCATGGAGCGGCTCGACCCTCGAACGACGCACGGGACGCCGGATCCGCTCGTCCACGGCGGACAGGGCGCCTTCCCGGGCGACGTGCCCGGCGGCACCTTCGACCCGTGGCGCTACCGGGACGAGGCCGGCGTGACCGGCGCCGACCTGGTGGGCTACAAGGTGGAGGCGAGTGACGGCGGCATCGGCAAGGTGGACAGTGCCAGCCACGAGGTCAACTCCAGTTACCTCGTGGTCGACACCGGTCCGTGGATCTTCGGCAAGAAGGTCATGATCCCTGCCGGCACCGTCAACCACGTCGACCACGACGAGCGGAAGGTCTACGTCGACCGGAGCAAGGACCAGATCAAGGCCGCGCCCGAGTACGACGAGACCGCCGACACCGACCCGGCCTACCGGGACAAGCTCGGTGGTTACTACGGCGAGACGTACTCGGCCATTCCGCCGGGTACCGCCAGGTAACGGTTGATCCTGTTCAGTGGCCGGTGGGGCGGAAGCCCCACCGGCCGCTACCGTGTCGACGTGGACACCATCGGTACGGACCGCAGGATCCCCTTCAGTGCGATGTTCAACTTCCGCGACGTCGGCGGCCACACCGGCCACGACGGTCGGACGGTGCGACGAAGCCGGCTCTACCGCTCCGACTCCCTGCACCGCATCGACGACACCGACCGGGAGGCGTTCGCCGCCCTCGACGTACGGACCGTGATCGACCTGCGCCGCCCCTACGAGGTCGAGCGGGACGGCCGGGTTCCCGACTTCGACGGGTTGACCTGGCGCAACATCCACCCGGAGCACGCCGAGTGGCACGAGCGTCCGTACGAGCCCGGCGCCGACCTGGCCCGCTACCTCGCCGACCGGTACGCCGACCTCGCCGCGACCGGGACCGCCGGGCTGGCCGAGGCGATCGGGCTGATCGCCGACTCGGCGAACGCCCCGGTCGTCGTGCACTGCGTCGCCGGCAAGGACCGCACCGGCATCGTCTGCGGCCTCACCCTCGCCGTGCTGGGCGTCCCGGACGAGGACATCGCCGCCGACTACGCGCTGAGCACCGAGGCTGGCGAACGGTTCATGGCGTGGTTCGCCTCCACGGGCCAGCAGATGCGCCCGGGCCTGCCCCCGCTCACCTGCCCGGAGCAGGCGATGCTGCTGTTCCTCGCCGAACTCCGCGAGGGCCACGGCTCGGTGGAGGACTACCTCCGTCACGCCGGCGTCACCGAAGCCCAGCTCACCGCCCTGCGCGAGCACCTGCTGGACCGGATGTAAGGAAGGGCCCCTTCTTAACGCCAGGCGTTAAGGAGGGGCCCTTCCCTACATCTCAGAGGACGCGGTGGACCCAGTTGTGCGGGTCGGCGACCTTGCCACGCTGGAGGTCCACCAGCTGCTGGCGCAGGGCCATGGTGACGCGGCCCGGCTCACCGCCACCGACGAGGAACTCCCCGTCGGGGAAGCGGACCGTGCCGATCGGCGTGACCACCGCCGCGGTGCCGCACGCGAACACCTCGCGCAGCCGCCCGCTGGCCGCGTCGGCCTGCCAGTCGGCGAAGGTGACCGGCCGCTCCTCGACCCGGTGGCCCGCGTCCCGGGCCAGGGTCAACACCGACTCCCGCGTGATGCCGGGCAGGATGGTGCCGGTCAACGGCGGGGTGACCAGGGTGTCGTCGTCGTAGACGAAGAAGACGTTCATGCCGCCCAGCTCGTCGACGAAGCGCCGCTCGACGGCGTCCAGGAAGACCACCTGGTCACAGCCGTTCTCGATCGCCTCGGCCTGGGCCGCCAGCGACGCGGCGTAGTTGCCGCCGCACTTGGCCGCACCGGTGCCGCCCGGCGCGGCGCGGGTGTAGTCCGGCGAGACCCAGACCGTGACCGGCTTGACCCCGCCGGCGAAGTACGCCCCGGCCGGCGAGGCGATCACCACGTACAGGTACTCGTTGGCCGGCCGCACACCGAGGAAGACCTCGCTGGCGAACATGAACGGTCGCAGGTAGAGGCTGCCGTCCTCGCCCTCGGGAATCCACTCGCGGTCGATCTCGATGAGCCGGTGCAGCGACTCGACGAAGGTCTGCTCCGGCAGCGGGGGCATCGCCATCCGGCGGGCCGAGTCGGCGAACCGGGCGGCGTTCGCGTCCGGCCGGAACATGGTGACCCCACCGTCGGCGGTGCGGTACGCCTTCATCCCCTCGAAGATCTCCTGCGCGTAGTGCAGGACAGCCGCCGCCGGGTCCATCGGGATGGGCGCGCGCGCCTCGACCCGGGCGTCGTACCAGCCCTTACCGTCGGCGTAGCGGACGGTGACCATGTGGTCGGTGAAGACCCGCCCGAAGCCTGGGTTGGCCAGCAGGGCGGCCCGTTCGGCGGCGGATACCGCCGCGGGATTCGGACGGATCTCGAAATCGAGCTTGTCACCACCGCTCATGCGCTGACCTCCTGCGAGAGACGGCACACGGGTCCGCATGCCGAGAAGTAGGGTGCGAGAAACTTACCCCGAACGGTCGTTCACCGGGTAGCGCCGCTCCCGGCGCGCTCGCGGTGCCGGACGGGGGTGGTCCGCCGCGCACTCCCCGTGATCGGGACAGGCGCCGGCGGGCCGGGGTGACCGGACCGGGTCGGGTCGGGTCGAGAGGGGTCGCCGACCGGGTGGGGCCGGCGACCGCACCGGCCTGGTCGGCCGGCGGAGGGGTCTAGACGGTGGCGTGTGCGGCCAGCCGGTCCCCGACCTCCTCGGTGCGTACCGGTACGCCCGCTACGCGGCCGGCCAGCTCGGCGCCGACGGCGGCGGTGATGCGGGCGGCGGCGTCGGGGTGGCCGAGCTGGTCGAGCAGGAGAGCGGCGGAGAGCACGGCGGCGACCGGGTCGGCCACGCCCCGCCCGGCGATGTCCGGTGCGGAACCGTGGACGGGCTCGAACATGGACGGGTACGTCCCGTCGGGGTTGATGCTGCCGCTGGCCGCGAGCCCGATCCCGCCGGTGACGGCGGCGGCGATGTCGGTGAGGATGTCGCCGAAGAGGTTGTCGGTGACCACCACGTCGTAGCGCTGCGGCTGGGTCACCAGGAACATCGCGGCGGCGTCGACGTGCTGGTACTCCGTGGACACGTCGGGGTGCTCGGCGGCCACCACGTCGAAGGTGCGGGCCCACAGGGACCCGGCGTGGGTCAGCACGTTGGTCTTGTGCACCAGGGTGACCTTGCGCCGCTCCCGGCGCCGCGCCCGCGCGAACGCGTCGCGGATCACCCGCTCCACCCCGTGCCGGGTGTTCAGGCTCTCCTCGGTGGCGATCTCGGCCGGGGTGCCCCGGTGCAGGCTGCCGCCGGCACCCGCGTACAGGCCCTCGGTGCCCTCGCGGACGACCACCAGGTCCACCTCGCCGGGCTTGACGCCGCCCAGCGGGCCGGCCGTGCCGGGCCAGAGGCGCGACGGCCGGAGGTTCACGTACTGGTCGAAGGCGAAACGGAGCTTGAGCAGCAGCCCGCGCTCCAGCACGCCCGGCGGGACGGTCGGGTCGCCGACGGCGCCGAGCAGGATGGCGTCGTGCCCGGCCAGCTCCTCCAGCACCGAGTCCGGCAGGACCTCGCCGGTGCGGTGGTAGCGTGCCGCGCCGAGGTCGTACTCGGTGGCCTCGACCCCGGGAAGCACGGCGTCGATGACCTTGCGGGCCTGCGCGACCACCTCGGGGCCGATACCGTCCCCGGCCACCACCGCGATCCGTGCCACGTCTGCTCCTTCGTCCGGCCGTCCGCCCGACGGTACGCCTCCGTCCCGCCCCCCGGTACGGCGGTTCCACGATACGGGAAACCCGGATGCACAGGAGTCTCCCAGGTGACATTCATGGTGTGGTCATGTGCCCTGCCTAGGGTGATGGCCAGCGGGTCACGGGGGCCCGTGTGCGGCGACGCGACGACAGCGGGACCGCTCGGGTGAGGAGCAGTGCGATGCGGATCGACGAGCAGCCACGGACCCGGTGGGTGGACCCGACGGCATTCCGGCAGGGCTGGCGGGCGGACCTGCGGCTCGGCGCCCTGCGTCACCGCGTCGACCGGTCCGGCGTCGTCGCCGGGGACCGGATCGCCGTACAGCACAGCGTGCGCACCGCCACCGCCGAGTACTCGCTGCTGCTCAACGCACCCGGGTGGCTGGGCCGCCGGGGTGTCGGCGGGGCGCTGCGGGACGCCGTCGCGGAGCTGCGCGCCATCGACCTGACCTACGGGCCGACCCGGCCGGAGAGCCTGGTCTCCCGGCTGCGCCGGGGGGAGATCAGCCCCGAGTCGTACCCGCCCCTGACCGACCTCGTGGACCGCTGCGCCGCCATGCGGGCGGCCACCGACGGCTGGTTCGACGCGTGGGCCGTCCCCGGCGGCTTCGACCCGGGCGGCCTGCTCGGCGGGTGGGCGGTGGAGCGGGCCGCGGCCCGGTTGCGGGCCGCCGGCATCCACGACTACGCCGTGCTCACCGGAGCGGACCTCGTCGTACGCGGGCACGCGGCGCACGGCGGCCCGTGGCGGGTGGCCGTACACCACCCCACCGACCGGCGGCGCGCACCACTGGTGCTGGAGATGACAGCGGGCGCGGTCGGCACCTCCGGCGTGACCGGCCGACAGGGCCACGTGGTGGATCCGCACACCGGGGAGCCCGCCGACCAGTTGGTCGCCGCGACGGTCGTCGGCCCGGACCTCGCGGTCGCCGACGCGTACGCGACCGCTCTCTACGCCGCCGGCCCGACCGGGCTGGCGTGGTTCCGCAACGGGTCCGACTACCGCGCGCTCTTCGCCCACCGGCGCTGACACCGCTGCCGGGGCAAGCGAGCGAGACCACCTCCGGGCCGCGATCGGCCCCCACGGTCTCGGCAACGACCGTGGGGGCCGGCCAGCGACGAGTGCGCGTGGCTCGCGCAATCGAGGGGTGCGGGCCGGTCGGGTCGCGGCATCGACCTCGTCACCCGAAGACGGGTCCATGTCGCGAACTCGGCCAGTGACCGCACGGGTACGCTAGCGAATCGACGCAACTCGACGCAAGAGTCTCCACTCCGGACCGTCCGGCCAGGATGGGCTCATCCGACCGGTTGGCCTGCGGCGGGGCAGTTGCGTACCGGTGAACGACGAATGGCACTCTGTCCGCCGTGAGTTTCGATCTGAGCGTGTGGGCCCTGGCGGACGGGGCGACGCCCGAGGACGTACGGGCAGCGGTGGAGCGGTGCCGGCAGGGACAGCACGTCGACCGCTACCCCGACCCACGGGTGGTGCGGTTCTACCGGGCGATCACCGCGTCCTACCCCGACCGGCACCCGGGGGCGGACACCCCGTGGGCCGTCACACCGCTGCACGCGGCCAACGACCACGTCGAGCTGAACCTGCACCCGACCTGCGAGGACCAGGTGCTGCTCGACGTCGAGCGCCTGGCCGGGGAGAACGGGCTGATGCTCTTCGACGCCCAGGACGGTTCGGTCTACCCGCCGCCGGCGCGCCTGCCCGGCTGACGACCCCCGTGTACGACGAAGGGGCCCGGCGGATCGCCGGGCCCCCGCTGTCGTACGTGCCTACTCGTCGCGGAGGTCCGCGGCGCTGGCGGCGACCGCGCCGATCGAGTCCGCTGCCGAGGTGAGCAGGTCGGCGCCGAGCGCCTGGTCGACCGTGAGGGTCATCAGGGTCTCGCCGCCGGCCTCCCGGCGGGCCACCTGCATCGCGGCGATGTTGATGCCGGCCTCGCCGAGCAGCGTGCCGACGGTGCCGACGACGCCGGGCCGGTCGACGTAGCGCAGGAAGACCAGGATGCCCTCCGCGCCGATCTCGACGTCGAAGCCGTCCACCTCGGTCAGCTTGAGGACGTCGCGGGTGCCGGCGGTGGTGACGGTGCCGGAGACGCTGACCGTACGGCCGTCGGGCAGCGCGCCTCGGATGGTCACCAGGTTCGGGTGGTCGACCGTCTCGGTCTGGGTGGCCAGCGTGACCTCGACGCCGCGCTCCGCGGCCAGGTGCGGCGCGTTGACGTAGGTGACCTGCTCCTCGACGACGGAGCTGAACAGGCCCTTGGTGGCGGCGAGCTTGAGCACCGAGACGTCGTGGTCGACGACCTCACCGCGCACGTCCACGACGACGCTGGCGGCGACGCCGCCGGCGACGGCCGTGAAGGCGCGGCCCAGCTTCTCGGCCAGCGGCAGCAGCGGCCGGACGTCCTCGGCGACGACGCCGCCGGCCTGCACGTTGACCGCGTCCGGCACGAACTCGCCCTGGAGCGCGAGCTTGACGCTCTTGGCGACGGCCAGGCCGGCCTTGTCCTGCGCCTCGCCCGTCGAGGCGCCCAGGTGCGGGGTCGCCACCACGTTGTCGAAGGCGAACAGGGGCGACGAGGTGCACGGCTCCTTGGCGTAGACGTCCACGCCGGCGCCGGCGACCCGGCCCTCGGCGATCGCGTCCGCGAGGGCCTGCTCGTCCACCAGCCCGCCGCGGGCGGCGTTGACGATCCGCACGCCGGGCTTGACGATCGCCAGCTCCTTCTCACCGATCAGGCCCACGGTCTCCGGGGTCTTCGGGAGGTGGATGGAGATGAAGTCGCTCTCCCGCAGCAGCTCCTCCAGGCCGACCAGGCGCACGCCGAGCTGGGCCGCGCGGGCCGGCTGGATGTAGGGGTCGTACGCGATGAGCCGGGTGCCGAAGGCGGCGATCCGCTGCGCGAACAGCACGCCGATGCGGCCGAGGCCGACCACGCCCACCGTCTTGCCCTGGATCTCCACGCCCGTGTACTTCGACCGCTTCCACTCCCCCGCCTTCAGCGCCGCGCTGGCGCTGGCGGTGTTGCGGGCCACGGCGAGCAGCAGTGCGAGGGCCTGCTCGGCGGCGGAGACGATGTTCGAGGTGGGGGCGTTGACGACCATGACGCCCCGCGCGGTGGCGGCCGGCACCTCGACGTTGTCCAGACCGACGCCGGCGCGGGCGACCACCTTCAGGCGCGGCGCGGCGGCGATCGCCTCGGCGTCGATCTGGGTGGCGCTGCGGACGATGACGGCGTCGGCCTCGGAGAGCGCGGAGAGCAGGGCCGGGCGGTCGGTGCCGTCGACGTGACGGACGTCGAAGTCGTGGGCGAGCACCTCGATGGCGGCGGGAGCGAGTTCTTCGGCGATCAGTACGACAGGATTCATTGGTCCTCGTAGATGTCGTCAGAGCGGGCGGCGGGGCGGCGGGAGGCGGCGCTGCGCCCCGCGCTGGTCCGTGCCATGGCCGTCAGGTGCCGGCTGCGCACCTACCTGGGATCGTAGGGGGCGGGCCGGACGACATGTCCCGGACACCGGGGTGAGTGCCCTCACAAACGGCGCGTGACGTGCGGATTAACGATCGTTCACGAGGTCCTGGGGCGGGGTCGAGACAGCATGATCCACTCGGCCTCACTGAAGTCGGGGTGTCCTGGCTCGGGAAGTGGCCGACTTCAATGACGCCGAGTGGATCATGCCGTGGCTCGGGAGGGCGAATCCGGCCCGGGTGGCGCGACCGGCGGTCCGGCGTCGACGTCGGGGAGAACGTCGACACCGGACCGCCGGCCGACTACACGCCGGGAACAAAGCCCGCCGGCGGTCGGACCGTGCGCCGGGTCAGGCGGTCTCGGTGATCGGGCGGTCCACCCAGCTCATCATGCCGCGCAGCTTCGCGCCGGTCTCCTCGATCGGGTGCGCGGCACCCTCGGCCTGCCACTTGGCGAAGTTGGGCCGCCCGGCCTCGTCCTCGGCCACCCACTCCCGGGCGAACTCGCCCGACTGGATCTCGCCCAGGATCTTGCGCATCTCCTCCTTGACCCGGGAGTCGATGACGCGCGGGCCCCGGGAGAGGTCGCCGTACTCGGCGGTGTCGGAGATGCTGTAGCGCATCTTCGCGATGCCGCCCTCGTACATGAGGTCGACGATGAGCTTCAGCTCGTGCAGGCACTCGAAGTACGCGACCTCAGGGGCGTAGCCCGCCTCGGTGAGCACCTCGAAGCCGGTCTGCACCAGCGCCGCCGCGCCGCCGCAGAGGACGGCCTGCTCGCCGAAGAGGTCGGTCTCGGTCTCCTCCTTGAAGGAGGTCCGGATCGCGCCCGCCCGGGTGCCACCGATGCCCTTCGCGTACGACAGGGCCAGGGCCAGGGCGTTGCCGCTGGCGTCCTGCTCGACGGCGACCAGGCACGGCACGCCCTTGCCGTCGGCGTACTGCCGGCGGACCAGGTGACCCGGCCCCTTGGGGGCGACCATCGCCACGTCCACCTCGGCGGGGGGCTTGATCAGGCCGTAGCGGATGTTGAAGCCGTGGCCGAAGAACAGCGCCTTGCCGGGGGCCAGGTTCGGCGCGATCGACTCGGCGTAGATGGTGCGCTGGGCGGTGTCCGGGGCGAGGATCATGATCACGTCGGCCTCGGCCGCCGCCTCCGCCGGGGTGAGCACCCGCAGGCCCTGCTCCTCGGCCTTGGGCCGGCTCTTGGAGCCCTCCGGCAGGCCGATCACCACGTCGACGCCCGAGTCACGCAGCGACAGCGCGTGGGCGTGGCCCTGGCTGCCGTAGCCGATCACGGCGACCTTCCGGCCCTGGATCAGGCCCAGGTCGGCGTCGTCGTCGTAGTACACCTCAACGCTCATGGTTTCCCTTTCGTACGGCGGTGCCCGTCGGCCCGTCGTGGTCTGTGGTGCTGGGTCAGGCGGCGCGCAGCGCGGGACCGGCGGTGATGGAACGCGAGCCGCGCCCGATCGCCACCTGCCCGGACTGGACCATTTCCTTGATGCCGAACGGTTCGAGGTCGCGCAGCAGCGCGTCGAGCTTGTCGGGGGTGCCGGTGGCCTCGACGGTCAGCGTGTCCGGCGCGACGTCGACCACCCGGGCCCGGAAGAGGTTGACCGTCTCCAGCACCTGGCCGCGGGCCGCGCGGTCCGCGCGGACCTTGACCAGCAGCAGCTCCCGGGCGACCGACACCTGCGGGTCCAGCTCCACGATCTTGAGTACGTTCACCAGCTTGTTGAGCTGCTTGGTCACCTGCTCCAGCGGGGAGGACTCGGCGTTGACCACGATGGTGATCCGGGAGACGTCCGGGTTCTCCGTCTCACCGACCGCGAGGCTGTCGATGTTGAAGCCGCGCCGGGAGAACAGGCCGGAGACGCGAGCCAGGACACCCGGCTTGTTCTCCACCAGCACGGACAGGGTGTGCATGGTCATCAGATGTCATCCTCGTCGAAAGCCGGGCGGACGCCGCGGGCGAACATGATCTCGTCGTTGCTGGTGCCGGCGGCGACCATCGGCCACACCATGGCGTCCTTGCCGACCACGAAGTCGATGACCACCGGCGCGTCGTTGATCGCCATCGCCGCCTCGATCGTCTTGTCGACATCCGCGGCGTTCTCGCATCGCAGGCCGACGCAGCCGAGGGCCTCGGCCAGTTTCACGAAGTCGGGGATGCGGTGCTTGTGGGTGCCCAGCTCGGTGTTCGAGTAGCGCTCGTTGTAGAAGAGCGTCTGCCACTGCCGCACCATGCCGAGGTTGCCGTTGTTGATCACGGCGATCTTGACCGGGATGCCCTCCAGCGCGCAGGTCGCCAGCTCCTGGTTGGTCATCTGGAAGCAGCCGTCGCCGTCCACCGCCCACACCACCGTGTCCGGCTTGCCGACCTTGGCGCCCATCGCCGCGGGCACCGCGTAGCCCATCGTGCCGAGGCCGCCGGAGTTCAACCAGCTGTACGGCTTCTCGTACGAGATGAACTGCGAGGCCCACATCTGGTGCTGGCCGACGCCCGCGACGTAGATCGCGTCCGGGCCGGCGATCTCGCCCAGCCGCTTGATCACGTACTGCGGCGAGAGGGTGCCGTCGTCCGGCTCGTCGTAGCCGAGCGGGTACCGCTCCCGCAGGTCGCGCAGCTGCGTCCACCAGTCGGACAGGTCGGCGGACCGGCCCGCCGCGTGCTCCACCGTCATCGCCGCGATCAGCTCGTCGATGACGTGCCGGGCGTCGCCCACGATCGGGACGTCGGCGTGCCGGTTCTTTCCGATCTCGGCCGGGTCGATGTCGGCGTGCACGACCGTGGCGTCCGGGGCGAACGAGTCCAGCTTGCCGGTCACCCGGTCGTCGAAGCGGGCGCCCAGGGCCACGATCAGGTCGGCCTTCTGGAGGCCGTACACCGCGGCGACCGTGCCGTGCATGCCGGGCATGCCGAGGTGCTGCTCGTGCGAGTCGGGGAACGCGCCGAGCGCCATCAGCGTGGTGACCACCGGGATGCCGGTCAGCTCGGCCAGCTTGCGCAGCCCCTCGGTGGCACCGGCCTTGAGCACGCCGCCGCCCACGTACAGCACCGGGCGGCGGGCGGAGGTCATCAGCCGGGCGGCCTCGCGGATCTGCTTGCCGTGCGGGTGCAGCGTCGGCCGGTAGCCGGGCAGGTCCAGCGTCGGCGGCCAGGCGAACGTGGTGGACGCCTGGAGGACGTCCTTCGGGATGTCCACCAGGACCGGCCCGGGCCGTCCGGTGCCGGCCAGGTGGAACGCCTCGGCCAGCACGCGCGGGATCTCCTCGGGGCTCTGCACGAGGAAGTTGTGCTTGGTGATGGGCAGGGTGATGCCCTGGATGTCCGCCTCCTGGAAGGCGTCCGTGCCGATCGAGGGCCGCGCGACCTGACCGGTGATCGCCACCATCGGCACCGAGTCCATGTACGCGTCGGCGATCGGCGTGACCAGGTTGGTGGCCCCCGGGCCGGACGTGGCGATGCAGACTCCGACCCGGCCGGTGGCCTGGGCGTAGCCGGTCGCGGCGTGCCCGGCGCCCTGCTCGTGCCGCACCAGGATGTGCCGGACCGACGAGTCGTAGAGCGGGTCGTACGCCGGCAGGATCGCGCCACCCGGGATGCCGAAGACGACGTCGACGCCGAGCGCCTCAAGGGACCGCACGAGCGAGCCGGCCCCGCTGACCTCGGCCGGGACGGGTGTGCGTACCGCGGGAACGGCCGGGGTGGCCGCGGCGCGGGCGGTGCCGGCGTGGTCGGCGTCGGTCGCCGGCTCGGCGGTCGCGCGGTTCCGCCGGGCGGAGTGGGCGAGTGTCTCGGGCGTGGGTCTCGTCATGGCGTTTCAGGCCTTCGGCTGGAGTGGGTGTGGCTTGGGGGTCCGACGCGGGCGGGCCCGCGTCGATCTGGTCCGACGGCAACAAAAAAGCCCTCGTGCAGGATGCACGGGGCCAGCGCACTCTCGACGGGGGAGAGTGCGCTCAGGTAAGTACTCGCAGAGACCGGTACGACATGCGGTCAAGCCTGACGCATCTCATGCGATGAGTCAACTGATCCCACATGTTGGTTAACGGATCTTCCGTATTCACCCGTTCGGGGAGCCGGCGCACCCTCATCGACCTGCTCGGACCCGCTCTCGGGGCGACGGGGGGCGGGCACCGCCGGCAGTCGACGGGGCACCGCGGGGGGCGGTACCGCCGGGGGCGCGGGCACCGGCGCCGGACGGGCTCCGGGCGACGTGGCGGCCTCCAGCATCGCCTCCAGGTGCTCGGCGGGCACCCCCCAGCCGAAGAGCGCGCCCTGCCCGAAGCGACACCCGGCGGCCACCACCGCGGCCAGCTCGGTGGGGGTCGTCACCCCCTCGGCGATGACCTCCAGCCCGAGCTGGTGACCGAGGCGCATGACGACGTCGACCATCGGCGCGAAGGCGGGCCCGTCCCGGCCCACCGGTCGGACCGGCTCGTGCTCGGCGACCAGACTGTGGTCGATCTTCAGGATGTCGATCGGAAGGCGGCGGAGCTGCCCCAGGGACGAGTAGCCGGCGCCGAAGTCGTCCAGGGCGATCCGTACGCCGGTCAGCCGCAGCGCGGTCAGCCGCCGGATCAGCTCGTCGAGGTCGGTGGCGACGGCGTGCTCGGTCACCTCCAGCACCAGCCGCTGCGGGGGCACGTGGTGGGCGCGCAGGGCGTCGGCCACCTGGACGACGTACTCCGGGGCGTGCAGTTCACGCGGAGACACGTTGACCGACACCCAGACGTCGTGGCCGTCGGCGAGCCAGCGGGACAGCTGGTAGCAGGCCTCGTGCAGGACCCACGCACCGAGCTGGGCGATCATCCCGCACTCCTCGGCGAGCGGGATGAACTCGTCGGGACGGACGTTGCCCAGCTGCGGGTGGTGCCAGCGCAGCAGCGCCTCGGCGCCGACGGGGCGTACCGACGGCAGCGAGGCCACCGGCTGGAACGCCAGCCGCAACTCGCCGCGCTCGATCGCGCCGCGCAGCTCGTGCTCGACGACGGTACGCCGGCGCAGCAGCTGGTCGTACGCGGCGTCGTAGCGCTCGATCCGGTTCTTGCCGCGCTGCTTGGCGTAGCGCAGCGCGAGGTCGGCGTGGCGCAGCAGCAGCTCCACGTCGGGCTCGCCGGCCCACCCGGCGGTGCCGATGCTCACCGAGAGGAAGACCGGCCCCTCCGGCTGGTCGTACGCGCCGTGCAGGACACCGAGCAGCCGCTCGCCCACCCGATCCGCCTCGGACTGCCGGCCGTGCATCAGCACCGCGAACTCGTCCCCGCCGAGCCGGGCCGCCACGTCGCCGGGGCGCAGGTTGCCCCGCAGCCGCCGCCCCACCTCCGCCAGCACCGCGTCGCCGACGTCGTGCCCGCGCATGTCGTTGACGTTCTTGAAGCCGTCCAGGTCGAGGCTGAGCAGGACGCAGTTGGTGCCCGTCTCCGCGCACCGGTGCAGCGCGCGCAGCAGCCCCCGGCGGTTGGCCAGCCCGGTCAGCGGGTCGGTGTGCGCCAGCTCCCGGAAGTGCGCCTCGCGCTCGGCCAGCCGGCTCGCGTACTTCCGGACGTCGTGCAGCGTCAGGTACTGCCGGGCCACCAGCGCGAAGCCCTCGACGCTGCCGGCGACGATCCCCAGCGCGCCGAAGCGGCCGTCCTGGACGAGGTGGTACATCGCCGAGGCGGCCATGGCGAACATCGGGACCACCGCGTACTCGCCGTCGCGGCGGATCACGTCGACGTCGAGCTGGCACGGCGCCTCGAGGTACCAGTTCGCGAGCGCGGCGGCCAGGAGGCCGGCGGAGACCACGGCAGCACCGGCCAACGCCACACCGGAGCCGGCCTGGCACAGGCCGGCCGCGACGCCGAGACCGCCGAAGGTCACGCCGGCGGCGCCGGCGGCGTGACCCGCCTGGCCGACCTGGGGTGCGGGCTCGGTGCCGACGCGCTCGCCGCGGCCCGCGCCGGCATCCGGGTGTACGGGGTGGAGGCCGACCCGCTGACCGCCGCGATGGCCGCCGCGAACGCCGAGGCCGCGGGGCTGGCGGACCGGTTCACCGTCGAGTGCGGCGACGCCACCGCGTTCGACGTGTCTACCGTCGACGGCGTGTTCTGCGACCCGGCGCGACGGAAGGCGGGCACCGGCCGGCGGATCTTCGACCCGAACGCCTACTCGCCGCCGTGGGACTTCGTCACCGGGCTGGCCGAGCGGGTGCCGCGCACCGTGGTGAAGGTGGCCCCGGGCCTGGACCACGCGCTGATCCCGGCCGGCGCGGAGGCCGAGTGGGTCAGCGTCGACGGCGACCTCGTCGAGGCGGCGCTGTGGTGCGGCGCCCTCGCCGAAGTCCCGCGCCGCGCGACCATCCTGAGGGAAGTGCCCCCGCTCAACGCCTCAGGTGGAGGAACAGCCCCCTGTCATCAGCTGACCGGCTCCGGCCGGGAGGAGGCGGCGGTCGGCCCCGTGCGGCGGTACCTGTACGACCCGGACGCGGCGGTGGTCCGCGCGCACCTGGTCGCGGAGCTGGCCGCCGACCTCGACGCCACGCTCGCCGACCCCAGCATCGCCTACCTGTACGCCGACAGCCCGACCCCGACGCCGTTCGCGCGCTGCCTGGAGGTCACCGACACGCTGCCGTTCTCGCTCAAGCGACTGCGCGCGCTGCTGCGGGAGCGCGGCGTGGGGCGGGTGGAGATCCTCAAGCGCGGCTCGGCACTGGAACCGGAGAAGCTCCGCCGCGACCTGCGGCTCGCCGGCGGCGAGGCGGCGAGCCTGGTGCTGACCCGGGTGGCCGGGGCGCCGACGGTGCTGGTGTGCCGCCCGGTCGCGGCGTGACGCGACTTCGCCGCCCGGTCCGGGCGTGACGCGGTGGCGATTCCCGCTGGCCGGTCCGCGGCGGCGCGGCTAGGTTGACGATCGTGGCAGGACAGGGCACTCCGGCGACGGCGCTGCTGGCGAAGCGGAAGGTGGCACACCGCACCCATCCGTACGACGTCTCCCCCGACGCGCCGAACTACGGCGCCCTGGTGGCGGCGGCCCTGGGGGTGCCGCCGGAGCGCGTGTTCAAGTCGCTGGTCACCGAGGTCGACGGGGCACTCGCGGTGGCGGTGGTTCCGGTGACCGGCGAGCTGGACCTCAAGGCCCTCGCCGCGGCCCTGGGCGGCAAGCGCGCCGCGCTGGCGGACCGCGCGGTCGCCGAGCGCGCCACCGGATACGTCCGGGGCGGCATCAGCCCGTTGGGGCAGCGCAAACGACTCCCGACCGTGCTCGACGAGACGGCACTGCGGCACGAGACCGTGTACGTCTCGGCCGGCCGCCGCGGTCTCCAACTGGAGCTGTCCCCCGAGGACCTGGCAACCCTGACCAACGCCACCACAGCCCCCCTCGCCACCCCCTGACCCGCTCCCCAGCCCGGCCCAGCCCCGTCCGTGCGGCGATCCTGCAGGTTCCGCGCCGGTGATCATGAGGTTGGCGGGTGCTGGAGGCCCGATTTCGCCCGTCAACTTCATGATCGACGAGCTTGCCCCGGCTGGGGTGGGGAGAGAGCGCTTCCTGGTCGGTGACAGCCGGGCGTCGGGCGCGTTGCCGAATTGTTACCGCCCCCAACAAACTCGTGGCCTCGGCACTCTTGTGTGCGGGGTCTCACGCGGAATACGTTGCCGGGCACAACAAAAGAACCACCATCCCCCACCCCCGAAAGGACCCTGCACATGCGCAAGGGCTTCCTCGCCGTCGCCGCCGTGGGCCTCCTGGCCACCGGCAGCATGGCGGCTTGTGGCGACAATTCCGGCGGCGGCGACCAGGCCGGCGCTCAGAAGACCCCGAAGATCGGCGTGATCCTTCCGGACAGCAAGTCCTCCGCCCGCTGGGAGGGCGCGGACCGCAAGTTCCTGGAGGAGGCGTTCAAGGCCGCCGGCGTCAAGTACGACATCCAGAACGCGCAGGGCGACAAGGCGAACTTCTCCACCATCGCCGACGGGATGCTGACCAGCGGCGTCACTGCCCTGATGATCGTCAACCTGGACTCCGGCACCGGCAAGGCCGTGCTGGAGAAGGCGAAGTCCCAGGGCGTCGCCACCATCGACTACGACCGGCTCACCCTCGGCGGTGGCGCGGAGTACTACGTCAGCTTCGACAACGAGGCCGTCGGCAAGCTCCAGGGCGAGGGCCTGAGCAAGTGCCTGACCGACAAGGGTGTCAAGAACCCGAACGTGGTCTACCTGAACGGCTCCCCCACCGACAACAACGCCACCCTGTTCAAGAACGGCTACGACTCGGTGCTCAAGCCGAAGTTCGACGCCAAGGAGTACACCAAGGCCGATGACCAGGACGTTCCGGACTGGGACAACGCGCAGGCCGGCGTGATCTTCGAGCAGATGCTGACCGCGCAGAAGGGCAAGATCGACGGCGTCCTCGCCGCCAACGACGGCCTCGGCAACGCGGCCATCTCCGTGCTCAAGAAGAACAAGCTCAACGGCAAGGTGCCGGTGACCGGTCAGGACGCGACGCCGCAGGGCCTGCAGAACATCCTCGCCGGTGACCAGTGCATGACCGTCTACAAGGCGATCCGCGAAGAGGCGAAGGCCGCCTCCGACCTGGCCATCGCCCTGGCCAAGGGCGAGCGCAAGGACACCGGCCAGACGGTCAAGGACCCGGAGTCGGGCAAGGACGTCGCCGCCGTGCTGCTCACCCCGAAGGCGATCTACAAGGAGAACGTCAAGGACGTCATCGCCGACGGCTTCGTGACCAAGGACGAGATCTGCACCGGGGCGTACGCCAAGCTCTGCGCCGACGCCGGCATCAGCTGAACCCCGCCGTGGTGAGGCCGCCCGGCACGGGCAACCCCGTGCCGGGCGGCCTGCCGCCACCGGACGGGCCCCGAGACCTCCCCTGAGCGCGTAAGGAGACCCCCGTGTCCGCGACCCCCCTGCTGGAGCTGCGCGGGATCGACAAGAGCTTCGGTCCCGTCCAGGTCCTGCGCGACGTCGCCTTCGCCGCCTACCCCGGCGAGGTGACCGCGCTGGTCGGCGACAACGGCGCCGGCAAGTCCACGCTGGTCAAGTGCATCAGCGGCATCTACCCCACCGACGCCGGGGAGTTCCTCTTCGACGGCGCGCCGGTGACCATCAACAGCCCCCGGGACGCCGCCTCGTACGGGATCGAGGTCGTCTACCAGGACCTCGCGCTCTGCGACAACCTGGACATCGTGCAGAACATGTTCCTCGGCCGGGAGAAGCGCAGCGGCATCGTGCTCGACGAGCCGACCATGGAGCAGATGGCCGCCGAGACGCTCGCCGGTCTCTCCGTCCGCACCGTGAAGTCCCTGCGCCAGCACGTCTCCAGCCTCTCCGGCGGCCAGCGGCAGACCGTCGCCATCGCCAAGGCCGTGCTGTGGAACAGCAAGCTGGTGATCCTGGACGAGCCCACCGCCGCGCTCGGCGTCGCGCAGACCGCGCAGGTCCTCGAACTCGTCCGCCGGCTGGCCGACAACGGCCTGGCCGTGGTCCTCATCTCGCACAACATGAACGACGTCTTCGCCGTGTCCGACCGGATCGCCGCCCTGTACCTCGGCCAGATGGTCGCTCAGGTGAAGACCACCGACATCACCCACGCCCAGGTGGTCGAGCTGATCACCGCCGGCCGGTCCGGCGGGCTCGGCCTCGGCGGGGGCAACGGGCAGTCCGACAACGGCGGCGAGCCCGCCGCCAGCACCCCGGGAGCCGTCCGATGACCACCACCACCGTCCGCCAGGAGGGGCCGGCGTCCGTCACCCCGCCGCCCACCGTCGGCAGTTACGTCCGCAACTACCTGGCCCGCGTACGCGGTGGTGACCTCGGGTCGCTGCCGGCGGTCACCGGCCTGCTCGTCCTCTGCCTCGTCTTCGCGATCGTCCGGCCGGTCTTCTTCTCGGCGGCGAACTTCGCCAACCTGTTCACCCAGGGCGCGGCCGTCACCGCCATCGCGATGGGCCTGATCTTCGTCCTGCTGCTCGGCGAGATCGACCTCTCCGCCGGCTTCGCCAGCGGCGTCTGCGCGGCGATCCTCGCCAACGTGGCGACGGTGCTCGGCTACCCCTGGTACGTCGCGGTGGCCGCCGCGCTCTTCACCGGCATGGTCATCGGCCTCACCCTGGGCGTCCTCGTGGCCAAGGTGGGGATCCCGTCCTTCGTGGTGACGCTCGCCGGCTTCCTGGCCTTCCAGGGCGTGGTGCTGCTGCTCATGGAGGAGGGCACCAACATCTCGATCCGCGACGAGACGATCATCGCGATCGAGAACCGCTGGGTCCCGCCGCTGATCGGCTGGGTGCTCGTCGCGGTCGCCGTGGGCGGGTACGCCGCCGCGCAGTTGCTGCGCCACCGCAACCGTACGGCCCGTGGCCTGGTCACCGACCCGATCATGGTGGTCTTCGGCCGGATCGCCGCGCTGGCGGTCATCCTCGGCATCGCGGTGTACGTGCTCAACCAGGAGCGCAGCATCAACCCGCTGATCAGCTCCAACAAGGGCATGCCGATCGTGGTGCCGATCCTCGCCGTGCTGCTGGTCTTCTGGACGTTCGTGCTGAGCCGCACCGCGTACGGCCGGCACCTGTACGCGGTCGGCGGCAACCGCGAGGCGGCCCGGCGGGCCGGCATCAACGTGGACAAGATCCGCATCTCGGCGTTCGTCATCTGCTCCGCGATGGCGGCCGTCGGAGGCATCATCGCGGCCAGCCGGGACAGGTCGGTCGACCCCAACACCGGTGGCAGTAACGTGCTGCTGTACGCCGTGGGCGCGGCGGTCATCGGCGGCACCAGCCTCTTCGGCGGCAAGGGCCGGATCATCGACGCCGTGCTCGGTGGCGCGGTGGTTGCGGTGATCATCAACGGGATGGGCCTCATGGGGTACAGCTCCGGCGTCAAGTACGTGCTGACCGGCCTGGTGCTGCTGCTCGCCGCCGGCGTGGACGCGCTGTCGCGGCGACGGTCCGCGGCCACCGGCACCCGCTGATCCCGGCTTCACGGAAGTAACGACCCCATGCGCGCAGGACCCACTCAGGACGAGATCCGTCGGCAGAACCTGGGTGCCCTGCTGCGCCACGTGCACGTGCACGGCGCGACCTCACGGGCGGAACTCACCACCACGCTGGGGTTGAACCGGAGCACCATCGGCGCACTCACCACCGACCTCGCCGCGGCCGGCCTGGTGAGCGAGGGGGCGCCGAAGGAGACCGGCCGGGCCGGACGACCGTCACTGGTCGTCCGGCCCGAGTCGGCCCGTGTGCACGCGTACGCGTACAGCATCGAGGTGGACCGGCTGCGGGTCGCGCGGATCGGTCTGGGCGGCGCGGTGCTCGACCGCCGGGAGCTGGCCCGGCCGCACAACCTCACCGCCGCGGAGGCCGCGCCGTTGCTGGCCGGCGCGGTGAAGGAGATGCGGCAGGTGGTGCCGCCGGACGCGATCTGTGTCGGCGCCGGCGTCGCCGTGTGCGGCATGGTGCGCCGCGACGACGGCCTGGTCCGGCTCGGGCCGACCACCGGCTGGGTGGACGAGCCGATCGGCGCGGCGCTCGGCGAGGAACTGGGGCTCGACGTGCCGGTCGTGGTGGGCAACGTCGCCGACGTGGCCGCGTTCGCCGAGCACGCCCGTGGTGCGGCGGCCGGCTGCGACAACGTCATCTACCTGTACGGGGACGTCGGCGTCGGCGCCGGCATCATCGTCGGCGGGCGGCGGCTGACCGGGCACGGCGGGTACAGCGGCGAGGTCGGGCACATGGTGGTGGTCCCCGGCGGGTCACGGTGCGCGTGCGGGTCCCGGGGCTGCTGGGAGACCGAGATCGGCGAGCACGGACTGCTCCAGGCCGCCGGCCGCGCCGACGCCCGCGGCAAGGACGCCCTGCTGGCCGTGTTCGACGCCGCCGACCGGGGGGACGCGCGGGCCCAGACGGCCGTACGCCAGGCCGGTGACTGGCTCGGCTTCGGCGTGGCGAACCTGGTCAACATCTTCAACCCGGAGATGGTCATCTTCGGCGGCACCATGCGCGACCTCTACCTCGCGGCGGCGGCCCAGGTGCGCAGCCGGCTCAACTCGATCGCGCTGCCCGCCTGCCTGGAGCACGTCCGGCTGCGGACCCCGACGCTCGGCGACGACGCGCCCCTGCTCGGCGCGGCCGAGCTGGCCTTCGAGCGACTGCTGGCGGACCCGCTCGACGTCGGCTGATTCGCGATTCGCACTGAACTGATTCGGCGCTCAATCCGTACCTGTGGACGGACGGGCGGCCGGTGGGTGCGGCGGCCCGGACAACCTGTGTACCGGTCCGGCCCCGAGGAGGCACCGCAGACATGGCACCGCTCAGATCCGCCCGTCGTCGGCAGGGGCACCGGACCCGCGTCGCGGTGCTGCTCGTCACCATCGCCGCCGGGCTCGGGCTCCTGCCCGGCGCCGCCCTCGCCGCCCCGGCCGGGCAGCAGCTCAACGCCGCCGACGCGGCACTGCTCGCCGGCGTACGGCTGGCCGGCCTGTGGGAGATGCCGGCTGGTCAGATGGCCGCCGAGAAGGGCCAGAACCCGGTCGTACGCCAGATCGGTGCCGAGATCGCCAAGCAGCACGAGGAGTTGGACCGGATCACGGTCGACGCCGCGAACAAACTCGGCGCGGCCATCCCGACCGACCCGACCGCCGAGCAGCAGGGCTGGCTGAAGGAGATGAAGGACTCCACCGGCGCCCGCTTCGACCAGATCTTCGTGACCCGCCTGCGGGTCGCGCACGGCAAGATCTTCCCGGTGATCGGCGCGGTCCGGGCCAGCACCCGCAACCCGGTCATCCGCGACCTCGCCGAGGCCGCCAACACCTTCGTCAACGACCACATGACCATGCTGGAGAGCACCGGCCTGGTCCGCTGGGCCGAACTGCCGCCGGCCGCGCTGCCCGCCCCGGCCGAGGACGGCCTGCTCGCCGCCGCCTCGGCCAACACCGGCCCCCAGATGAGCGTCAGCAACACGGTGGTGTGGTTGGTCTTCCTCGCCGCGCTCGGCACCGGCGGCATCGCCACCTGGCGCATGCTCCGCCGCACCTGATCCCCCGGACACCGGCACCGCGATGTCGACGGTGACGTCCCCTGCCCGAGGAGAACCGCCGTACGGGCGTACCCGTGCGGCGGTTCTGCTCGGGCTGGTCCTGGCCGCCCTGTGCGGCGCACTGGCCCCCGCCGGTCCGGCCGCCGCGCACGCCGTCGTGGTCTCCACGGCGCCGCAGCGCGACGCGGTCGTCGGCTACGCCCCGCGGGAGGTGGTGGTCACCTTCAGCGAGCCGGTGACACCCGTACCGGGCCGGGTGCGGGTGCTCGCCCCGGACGGCAGGCGCACCGACGTCGAGAAACCGGAGGTACGGGGGACGACGATGCGGATCCCCGTCCGGGTTCCCGCGCGACCGCTCGGCACCTATCTCGTGAGCTACCGGGTCATCTCGGCGGACGGCCATCCCGTCGCCGGCAGCTTCACCTACTCCGCCGGGGCGCCCTCGACCGCGCCACCGCAGCCGACGTCCGACGACGCGTCGTCCGATGGATCGTTGGTGCCGGTGGCCCGGTACCTCGGCTACCTGGGACTCGTCGCGGCGGTCGGCCCGCCGCTGCTGGCCGCCACGATGTGGCCCCGCCGGCGCTCCCGTCGCGGTCCACTCCTCGTGGCGTGGGCCGGTCTCGGCCTGGTCGCCGTCGCCACGGTCGCGACCTGGGCGGCGCAGGCCGCCGAGGCCGTCGGGGTACCGGTCGGCGAGCTGACCCTCGCGGATCTGCGTACGGCGTGGGCCGGCGGCGTCGGTGCGGTGCTCGCCGCGCGGCTGG
>NZ_JBFAMU010000022.1:0-25073 GCF_040656655.1 Micromonospora sp. NPDC049799 | reverse complement strand
AACAACGACTGGAAGATGCTCGCCCAGCGGTACGCGGGCAACACCCCGGTCATCGGCGGCCCGGAAGCCCGCCAGGTCGTGGGAGCGCCGGCGCTCGGCGGCGAAGTCGAGCAGCTCGTCGGCGTTCGCGTCGACGGGCACCGGCACGGCCGGTACGCGGTCCGCGACCCGCGCGGCGGCGGGCCGCACCGTCGTCGCCGGATGCGCCGACCCCGCCGACCCCGCCGACGCCGATTCCGCCTCCGCCGACGGTGTCCCGGTGGGGCGGCGGGGCCGGCGGAGACTGGCCGAGAGCGGCACGTGCTCCCCGGTCGGCTCGACCGCCAGCCGCTGCGTGACCCACTCCGACTGGTGGGTGGTGCCGTTGCGCTCGTCGAAGCGGGCGGCGAGCGCCGTGGCGCGCGCGGTCAGCTCGGTCACCAGCTCCGCGGCGCTCACCTCTCCGGCCGGGCGGTCACCGGCCGCACGGCGGTGCAGGGTGAGGTCGCCGACGCGGCGGAGCGCGGCGGCGGCGGTGGCCGCGAAGTGCATGGCGGCGGCCGGCGACGGCGCCCGGTCGAGCCAGTCCAGGTGCCGCTCGACGATCTCGACGCCCCGGGCCTCGTTGCCGGTCAGCGTGCAGAACTCGACGTGGTCACCGATCTCCCACAGGTCCGAGAGGTTGCCCCGCTGCCGCCGGTACGCCTCCCGGTGCGCGTGCCGCGCCTCGTCGAAGCGGCCCGTACGCACGTAGGGCAGCAGAAGCGCGGTGAGGATGGTCTGCGGCTGCTCGGTGCAGGACAGCCGGCCGGCGAGAACCGGCTCGGCCAGCGCGACCGCCTCCTCGTCCCGGCCGGTGGAGGCGAGATGGTTGACGGTGGAGGTGGGGTCGCAGCCGGCGCAGTCGGACAGCTTGTCCCGCGGGGTGCTCTGCCAGAGCCGGTACCAGTGCTCGGCCGCCTCGGCGTCACCGACGTGGTCGGCGACCCGGAACCGGTGCTTGTGGACGGCCTGGAGGCTGTGGCCCGAGGTGCGGTAGCGCCGTTCCATGTCGTCGAGCACCGCGTACGTGCGGTCCAGGGGCAGCTCGGGGAACTTCAGCATGCCGTTGACCATGTACTTGAAGTGCCAGAGAAGCTGGTGGGTGTGGCGCTGGTGGTAGGGCTGCGGGTCCCGGTCGAACTCGGACAGGCACCACGCGAAGGTCACGAAGGACTTCGCCGGCTCGCCGCCGTAGGTGTACGCGCTGGTCGCCTGCATCCGGGTGACGAACGCCAGGTGCCGGTCGTCGGACGCGTCCACCCGGCGCAGCAACTGCTCCAGGGCGGCGATCTGCCCCGCCCCGTACGGCATGCCCTCGATCTGGCGGAGCACCCGCCACAGGTCCTCGTCGCTCACGGTGCCACCTCGGTTCGCGACTGCGGGGCTCGCAAAACCGGCTCACTCCTCGCGCTCACGGTGCCACCTCGGTTCGCGACTGCGGGGCTCGCAAAACCGGCTCACTCCTCGCGCTCACGGTGTCACTCCCGTCCTGGTACGGCCCGGCCGAGCAGGCCGAGGAAGGAACTGTTCAGCAGGGCGGCGTCGGCCGCGCGGATCGGGTGGTGGCCGAGCAGGAGGGCCTGGCCGTAGAGCGCCTCTACGGCGAGGCCGACCAGCTCCGGGTCGGTGAGGGTGGTGATGCGCCGGACCAGCGGGTTGCGGTGGTTGAGCACGAGCTGCGGCCGGTCCGGAGGTGCCGAGGAGGCGAGCGCGTCGAGCACACCGCCCCACAGCTCGTCGGCCTTGTCCCGGCTCGCCGCGAGCTGGTCGTTGAACGCCGCCGACCGGCTCACCAGGTAGAGGGCGGGCAGGGACACCGGGTCGTACGCCCGGATCACCACCTCGCACCCGGACCGTTCCAGCGCACCCTGCGCGGCGGCGACGAACGGCCGCAGCCCCAGCTCGACCTGGGGGTCGAGGCTCTCGAAGCGGGTGGCCAGGTCGCTCGGCTCCAGCCGTTCGATGAGCACCGACCGGTCCACCGTCGGGAGGCGCTCGATCAGCTCCGTGTCGTACGTGTAGCCGGCGTTGACGACCGGCAGGTCCTGGGCGGCGGCCACGGCGGCGAGCTGGCGGAACTCGTCGAGGCTGGCCGCGTACCGGATGAGGCCGTGCCGCTGCCGGAACTCGGCCAGGGTGAGCGTGCCGACGTTGGTGTCCATCGGCCACCACTTGTCGACCAGGTCCAACATCTCGTCGTCGTGCACGGCCAGCGCCTTGACCCCGAGGTGGTGGATCTGGAGGAACTCGGCGAGCCGGCGGGGGTCGTGCCGGGCCAGCCGGACGAGCCAGCCGCGCACCTGGTCACCGAGGGCCTCCCGGGTGGCGGCGAGCAGGGTGTCCTCGTAGAGCGCCTCACGGCTGGCGGTCGGGCGCAGCTCGGTGGCGTCGACCACGCAGTGGGCGAAGAAGGCCCAGTCCGGCAGGAGACCGTCGGCGTTCTCGGTGAGCAGCATCCGCTTCAGGTACACGCGGTGGCCGGCACGCGCCGCCGGGTTCACCGGCGTGGGGAGGATGAACGCGACACCGGTGAGGCCGGCCTCCGGCACCGACAGCGGCAGGACGTCGAACGGGGCGTAGCCGAGGTGTTCGCGGGCGTACCGGATGAGGGCGGGCCGGTCGACCGGCGCGCCGGGGGTGGTCGGCCACGGCGGCGGCCCGGAGGTGGTCACCACGTCCCCGACCCGGACGTCGACCGGCAGCAGAGCGCCGAAGAGGCGGGCCAGGTCGACGACGGTGGGAGTCGCGAACCACTGCTCGGCGTCCCGCCGGGGCACCAGCGTCACCGTGGTGCCCTGCTCGGCGCGGCCCTCGCCCGGCGCGGCCGGCGCGACCGCGTACCGACCGTCGGAATGACCCGTCCAGTGCACCGTCGGGTGGTCGCCGTGCCGGGTGACCATTCGGATCTCGTCGGCCACCAGGAAACAGGAGAGCAGGCCGATGCCGAACTGGCCCAGGAACTCGTGGCGGGAGAAGCCCAGCTCGTCCCGTTTGGAGCTACGGCCGATGGTGGCCAGCAGCTCGTGCACCTGCGCCTCGGTCAGGCCGATGCCGGTGTCGTGCACCCGCAGGGTGCCGTCGCCGGTCCGCTCCGGCGGTTCGATGTGGACCGAGGCGGGCGCACCGGGATCGGTCGCCCGGCGCGCGGTGATCGCGTCCACCGCGTTCTGCATGAGTTCGCGTACGTAGACGCGCGGGCTGCCGTAGAGGTGATGACTGAGCAGGTCGACCACGCCCCGGAGGTCGACCTGGAAGGTGTGGTCCACGCAGTGTGCTCCCCGGTCCGATGCCGGCGCCAACCGTACCGACGATCACGGGCCCGCGCGTCCCCCTTTCGCCGCCACCGCTCCGTCGACCCGACCGGACCGTCGGCCCGACTTGACCCTCGAGCCGGTCGAGGTCGGAGGGTCGCCGGCATGACCGCACCCGTACCGGCCCGGGACTTCCGCCTGCTCTGGTCCGCCACCGTGGCGTCCCGGTTCGGCGACGCCCTGCGTACGCCCGCACTGGCCCTGCTGGCCGCGACCGTGACCCGCGATCCCCGGGTGATCGCGGCGGTGGCCGTGGCCGGGCAGGTGCCGCCGCTGCTGCTCGGCCTGCTCGGCGGCGTGTACGCGGACCGCTGGGACCGGCGGCGGACGATGGCGCTGGTGGACGGGGGACGAGCGGTCGTGGTGGCCGGCCTGGCGGTCGCGGTCGCCCTGGGCCGGGCCGGCGTGGTGGCGCTGCTGGTGACGGCGTTCCTGCTCGCCGCACTCGGCACCCTCTTCGACGCCGCCGCCTTCGCGATGCTTCCGTCGGTGGTGCCGCCGGAGGACCTGCCCCGCGCCAACGGCCGGCTCGCCGCGGGCACGGCGGTGGCCGGCGGCCTGATCGGCGCCCCCGCCGCCGGCGTGCTGTTCGCCGCCGCCACCCCGCTCCCCTTCGCCGCGAACGCCCTGACCTTCACCCTCGCCGCCCTCCTGACCCTGACCCTCACCCGCACCCCTCGGACGGGCGGGGCCGGGGCCCGGGGCCGGGGGGTTTGGGGGGAGGGGATGGAGGGGTTGCGGTTCGTTCGTCGGGACGGGGTTCTGTGGCCGTTGACGCTGGTGACGGCGGGGAGCAACCTCGCCATCGGCGGGCTGCTGGCGGTGCTGGTGCTGTACGCGCTGGAGGTGCTGCGGGTGCCGCCGGCCGGGTACGGGCTGTTCGCGGCGACGGCGGTCGTGGGCGGGGTGCTCGGGGCGCTGGGGGCCGGACGGCTGGCCGCGCGGCTCGGCACGCTCTCCGCGTTGCGGGTGGTGCTGGTCGCGCAGACCGTGGCCCTCGTCGGGTTCGCGCTGGCCCGGCACCCGGTGGTCGGTGGCGTGGCGTTGGCCGTCTTCGCCGCCGGAGGTGCGGTGTGGAACAGCCTGCGGGCCGCGTACGGCCAGCGTCACGTGCCGCCCGACCTCCTCGGTCGGGTGGGTGCCGCCCAACGCCTGGTCGGAATGGTCACCGCTCCGGTGGGCGCGGCGCTCGCCGGGCTGGCCGGTGCGGCGTACGGGGTGGCGCCGGTGGCGGGGGCGGCGGCGGTGGTCTTCGCGGTGGTCACCGTGGCGGGCTGGCGGGTACTGCGCCCGGTTCCGGGGTGACCGCGGGCCGGTGGGCCAGGCCGGAGAGGCGCAGGGCGATCCGGCGGCGGGCCGGCGGGAGGCTGGAGAGCAGACGCAGCAGCAGGTTCCGGGCCGGCCGGGCGGCGGACGGCACGGTGGCGAGCCGGGTGAGCCGGTCGGCGAAGGCCACCACGTCCTCGGCCATCGGGCGGCGCCGCGCCGCGTACCCGTCGAGCAGCACCTCGGGTCCTCCGGCGAGCACGTCGGCCAGGGTGGTGCCGAGGTCGACGGCGTCGACGATGCCGAGGTTCATGCCCTGCCCGCCGGCCGGGCTGTGCACGTGACCGGCGTCCCCGGCGAGCAGCACCGGGCCGGCCCGGAAGGTCGCCGCGACGCGGTGGTGCAGCCGGAAGCGGGACCCCCAGAGCACCTCCTGGATGCGGTGCGGTCGCCGCGTCGGACCGCGCTCGTCGAGCAGCGCCTGGAGGTGGGCGACGTCCGGATCGGCGGGCGCCTCGTCGACCGCGGCCACCAGCCGGACCACCCCTTCGGGCAGCGGCGCCCAGACCAGCGGGCCGGCCCGGTCGAGGAAGAGCGACACCTGGTCGTGCGGCAGCGAGCTGGTGACCCGCACGTCCGCGAGGACGAACGACTCCCCGCCACCGGCGGGTCCGACGAACGGGATCCCCGCCCGCTCCCGCACGGTGCTGCGCATCCCGTCCGCCGCGACGACGTACCGCGCCCGCACGGTCGCGCCATCGGTGAAGGTGGCGACCGCGCCGGCGTCGTCGAGGTCCAGGCCGGTCAGTTCGTACGGCCGCAGCACCCGCACGCCGGCCGAGTCGAGACGGTCGGTGAGCACCTCCTCGGTGACCGCCTGGGAGACCATCAGCGCGTACGGGTGCACCGACGGCAGGTCGTGGAACGGCACGGTGAGCAGCACGCGGTCGCGGTCGCGCACGGTGAACCCCGGGGAGAGGATCCCGCGCGCGACCAGCGGCGCGCCGGCCCCGACGCGGTCCAGCTCCTCCAGGGTGTACGCGTGCACGACCGCCGCCCGGGAGGTGACCGGCGGTCGTGCGAGCCGTTCCACCACGGTCACCCGGACACCGCGCAGGGCCAGTGTCAGCGCGGCGGTCAGCCCCGTCGGCCCGGCGCCCACCACCAGCACGTCCGTCTCTTCCGGCAGCATGGGCACCTCCGTGACCGCATTGCCAACACGTGTTGGCCAACTGTTGTTGGCAACGCTAGGCGCACCGGCACTGGCGTGTCAACAGGTGTTGGCATACGGTCGTGGGCATGAACGAGGCCCCACCCGTGGACGCCGAACACCCCGACGCCGCGCCGCCCCGCAGCCGACGCTCCGACGTCACCCGCGCGGCGATCCTGCGGGCCGCCCGGAACCGCTTCGCCGAGGACGGCTACGACCGGGCCACGATCCGGGCCATCGCCGCGGACGCGCGGATCGACCCGTCAATGGTGATGCGGTACTACGGCAGCAAGGAGGGGCTGTTCGCGGCGGCGGCCGAGTTCGACCTGCGCCTGCCCGACCTGTCCGGCGTGTCACCGGACACCGTCGGCGAGCTGCTGGTCCGGCACTTCCTGCACCGCTGGGAGGGCGACGCGACACTGGCGGCGCTGCTGCGGACGGCCAGCACCAACCCGGGCGCGGCCGAACGGATGCGCGGCATCTTCGCCGACCAGCTCAGCACCGCGGTGGCCCGCTTCGCGCTGGACCCCACCGAGGCGCCCCGGCGGGCGGGGCTGGTGGCCAGCCAGATCCTCGGGCTGGCCCTGACCCGGTACGTGCTGCGCCTCCCCCCGATGGTCGACGCCGACCCGGCGGAACTGGTCGCCTGGGTGGCGCCGACCATCCAGCGCTACCTGCTGGGCAGCCGGGACTGACCGCCCGCCGTCGTCAGCGGGACAGGCCGCCGGGCTGGTCGCCCTTCGCGACGGGGGCCCGGACCAGGTTGCCCCATTCGGTCCACGAGCCGTCGTAGTTGCGCACCTGCGGGTAGCCCAGCAGGTGGCGCAGCACGAACCAGGTGTGGCTGGAACGCTCACCGATCCGGCAGTACGCCACCACGTCGTCGGACGGGTCGAGCCCGAGCTGGTCGGCGTAGATCGCGCGCAGCTCCTCGGCCGACCTGAACGTGCCGTCCTCGTTCGCGGCCGACTTCCACGGCTTGCTGACCGCGCCCGGGATGTGGCCGCCGCGCAGCGCGCCCTCCTGCGGGTAGTCCGGCATGTGCAGCATCTCGCCGGTGTACTCGCCGGGCGACCGCACGTCGACCAGCGGCCGTCCGGCGGCGACGTGCGCCATGACCTGCTCGCGGTACGCCCGGATCGGCGCGTCGTCGCGCTGCGGCACCGGGTACTCGGCGCGCGGCCGGGCCGGCTTGTCCCGGGTCAGCTCCCGCCCCTCGGCGATCCACTTCTGCCGGCCGCCGTCGAGCAGGCGCACGTCGGCGTGGCCGAAGAGCGAGAAGACCCAGAGGGCGTACGCGGCCCACCAGTTGAAGTTGTCGCCGTAGAAGACGACGGTGTCCCCGCGGCCGATGCCCTTGGCCGCGCACAGCTCGGCGAAACTCTCCGCGTCGAGGTAGTCGCGGGTGACCTGGTCGTTCAGCTCGGTGTGCCAGTCGACCTTGATGGCACCCGGGATGTGGCCGGTGTCGTAGAGCAGCACGTCCTCGTCGGACTCGACGACGACGAGGCCCTCGTCGCCCAGGTGCTCGGCCAGCCACTGCGTGGTGACGAGACGCTGCGGGTCCGCGTACGACTGGAGTCGGGGATCGGGATCGTTCGGCACAGACATGATCCCCAAGGTACGCCGCAAACCGCGCCGGCAACGGGTGCAGCGGATGCGACCCCCCGCACGTGACAGTGGCGAGATCCGCCGAGCACGAGGACCGACATGACCGAACGGCACCGCCCCGGGGCGTCCCCGCCGCTGGACTTCACCGGCTTCTACGAGGCGCACTTCCACCGCCTGGCGGTACAGCTCTACGCGTACCTGGGAGACCACGCCGAGGCACAGGACCTCACCCAGGAGGCGTTCTGCCGGGTGCTGGAGCGGTGGGACCGGATCGGCGCGTACGACGATCCGTCCGCCTGGGTGCGGCGGGTCGCCTGGAACCTGGCCACCAGCCGGCTGCGCCGGGTGCGTACCGCTGTCCGGCACCTCGCCCGGCAGCGGGAGGAGCACGTGGCCGGCCCCGGACCCGACCGGGTGGCGTTGACCGACGCGCTGGCCACCCTGCCCACGAACCAGCGCCGGGCCGTCGTCCTGCACCACCTGGCCCAGCTCAGCGTCGCCGAGATCGCCGACCAGCTCGGCGCGCCCGAGGGCACGGTCCGGTCCTGGCTGACGCGGGGCCGGGCAGCGCTGGCCCGCCACCTCACCGACCGGCAGGAGGCCCACCGTGCGTGAGACCGACCTGGACGACGTGTTCACCGAGTTCGAGGCGCGGACCGCGCCGACCTTCCGCCCACCCGGGGTCGCCGATGCCGCACGCCGGGTCCGGGATCGGCGTCGCCGTCGGCGCGGCCTGCTGGCCGGCGTGGCGGCCCTGCTCCTGGCCGGGCCTGGCGGCGCGTACGCGATGGCGGGCCGCGACGACGCGCCGACTCCGCCCGCACCCGACCCGAGCGCGTCGCCGGACGATCGGCTCGTCGAGCGGACGGTGGCGGTGCCCGGCGTGCCCGGCGAGCTGCGCCAGTTGCAGTTCGTCGACGCCCGGCACGGCTGGGCGCTCTTCGACACCTGCGACCGCGAGGACGTCGGGTCCACCGACTGCCGGCGCGACCTGGCGCGCACGGCCGACGGCGGTGTCACGTGGCAGAGGACGGCGCTACCGGCGGCGGCGGACGAGCCGAATCTGGCCGGTCCCCCGTATCTCCTGCCCCTGGACGGCCGACGGATAACCGTCGTCATCGGCGACCGGTACCTGGTCTCCACCGACGGCGGCGCCTCCTTCACCGACCATCCCGTCAGCACTCCGCCGGAGGTGATCGACCTCGCCCTGGCGACCGACAGCGGGTATTCGCTCCGGTGCCCGCAGGACCAGGGCGTCTTCTCCGGCCCCTCGTGTCCCCGCCCGCGGCTGGTCGGAATCGGCGGGGCACCGGTCCCGGTGCAGCCCCCGCTGAACCTTCGGTCGGAGAGCGACAAACAGCTCGTTGAGGGCGGCGACGGCCGACTGTGGGTGACCGCCCGGGAGGGCGACCGGCTGACCATGGCGGTCACCGACGACCGGGCGGCAACGTGGCGGACGCTGCCCGCGGTGGCCGGTGCCGCGCGTCTGCTGGTCTCCCCGGACGGTCTCGACGCCTGGCTGGTCGGCATCAGTGACACCTCGTTCAGCGCGACCGACCCGAACCGGCTGTGGAAGCTGGTCGGTGACCGCTGGCAGGAGCAGCCCGGCCTGCCGGACGACACGTCCACGGTGGCGGCGGCGAACGGCGGGGTGTTGCCGGTGACCAGCGCCTACGGCGGTGGCGGTTACTGGTACGACAAGCGGTACGTCGACGAGCCCGCCCTGGGCGGGCCGGTGCGGGCCGACGACGAGTCCGCGTCGGTGCAGGTCCTTCCCGACGACACCATCGTCGTGACCGGCCAGACGGGCACCTTCCTCGGCACCGGATCGGGCGTCGACCGCTCCTGGACACGGCTCTCCTGAGCCGCTGCGGACACGCGGCCGGTCCACCACACACGGGGGTGGTGGACCGGCGGCGGTCGCCGGTGGGGTCAGGCGCGGCGGTGGACGAGCCGTCCGGCCAGCACGGTCACCAGGCAGGTGCCGTCGTCGGCGAAGACGGCCAGGTCGGCGCGACCGCCCGGGGCCAGCGTCGGCGGGACCGACGCGTCCTCCAGCACCAGCAGGTCACTGCGGTCGACGGCAGCCCGCAGGATCGGGTCGACGACGTACTCGGCCAGCACGGCCGTCACCCCGAGCCGCAGCAGCGCGTGGATCCGCTCGCGCGGCGTGGGCGCGGGTGGCAGCGGCGCGTCGTGCACCCGCCCCGGGCCCAGGGTGCCCGGCCAACGGCGGACGCGTGCGCCCGCGTACTCCTGGGAGAGCTGGACCAGCGGGCCGACCGCGACGATGCGGTCGGCCCGGACCGCGACGGCGGCCGCTTCCGACGGCGGGCCGCCGGGGGCGGTACGCAGAAGAGGCGCCGTGTGCAGGGTCAGCACGGTCAGTCGGTGACCGGAGTCAGCGAGGGACGCTTGGCGGTGACCGTGTCGCCGGAGGAGCGGCCGGTCAGCCGGCGCTTGATCCACGGTGCCAGGTGCCGGCCGACCCAGCGGACGTCGTCCGCGCGGGCGGCCAGCCACGGCTTCGGCAACGGCCGCTCCGGAACGAGCAGCCAGTCCTCCTCGCAGCCCACCCCGAGCGCGGTCAGCACCTGCCCGGCGACCCGCCGGTGGCCGGCGGCGGAGAGGTGCAGCCGGTCGGTGCTCCACAGCATCGGGTTGAGGAAGGTGTCGTCGGCGTAGAGGTCCACGAGGATCGCGCCGTGCCGCTCAGCGGTCTCGCCGACCGCCTGGTTGAGCAGCTCGATGCGGGGGGCGACGAGCCGCTGCCCGGGCAGGCGGGCCATCACGTCGGCGAACCGGAACAGGACCACGTCGGCGCCGCCGGAGCGCAGCCGCCCCACCACGTCGTCGAAGCGGGCCACCAGGGCGTCCGGGTCGAAGGTCCGGCGCAGCACGTCGTTGCCGCCGGCCGCGAAGCTGATCAGATCCGGCTTCATCGCCACCGCGGCGGGCACCTGCTCGGCCACCACACCCGGGAAGAGACGCCCCCGGATGGCCAGGTTCGCGTACCGGAAGTCCGGTCCCACCTCCGCCGCCAGCCGCGCGGCGACCAGGTCCGCCCAGCCCCGGTAGGTGCCGTCCGGGTACGCGTCGTCCATGCCCTCGGTGAAGCTGTCCCCCACCGCGACGTAACTACGCCAGCGCATTCCCACCTCCCAAGGAAGGGCACCTTCTTAACGCCTGCGGTAGAGGAAGGGCCCCTTCTCAACAACGGACAGTCTGGCACCGGCACCGCGACGGAGTGATCCCGCGCGCCGGGGAACGTGGCGGAGGTCATCACCGGTCCGACGTCGGCGGCCCGATGGCGGGTCGGCGGTACGGACCCCACGCCACGAACCGCTCGAACAGCTCACGCGGCGTCGGTCCGTCGTGCGGGTTCAGCCGGAACAGGTCGTGCGTCGCCTCGTGGTACAGCCCCGACAGGTAGACGGCCAGGTCGACCGGCTGGTCCGCGTACTCGACCTTCAGCAGCAGCCGGGCCTCCGCGCACGGCCACGGCCGCCCGCAGGCCCGGCACAGCCACAGAGGCCGCAGCGGCACGTGCGGCGGGCGGTCCGCGGGATGGGCGCGGGGCCGATCGGCGTACGGCCCGAGCCGGGGTACGGGAAGCGGGCGGACCGGATCGCACACGTGGACCTCCTCGGGGCGGAATCACTGCGTGACAGTCTGCTGAGGACGCCGCTACTGTCGGAAGGCGTCGACGCCGGTGCGGGGGCCCCTCGGGAAGCGCCGACGGTCGGCGGACCCGCCCGTCGGAGGCGCCGGGACGATCGTGGAGGAACTGTGGAAGGTGAACCGACCTCGGAGCTGATCCGGGCACAACTTCGCCGGCTACGGCTGAACGCCGAGCTGAGTCAGGAGGAGTTCGGGAAGCTGGTCCACTACTCGGGGTCCAAGGTGTCGGCCGTCGAGTTGGGGCAGCGGCCCCTCGACCGCCTGTTCCTCAAGCGGGCCGACGAGGTGCTGGGCACGGACGGGCTGTTGATGTCCCTGCTCAAGCTCGCCGAACGGGACGGCCAGCCGAGCTGGCTACGCCCCTGGCTGGACGCGGAGCAGAGCGCGCGTCAGCTCCGCTGCTACCACCCCACGCTCATTCCGGGGCTGTTGCAGACGGAGCACTACGCCCGTGCGGTGATCCGGGCTGACGACATGCTGAGTGACGGCGAGGTGGAGAAGCGGCTCGCGGTGCGGATGGACCGGCAGTCGGTCCTGGCCCAACCCGATCCGCCGAAGTTCGTGGCGGTGATCGAGGAAGCGGTCCTCCGGCGGGCGGACGAGGGGTTTCGGGGCCTGATGGTGCAGCAGATCGCTCATCTGATCGAGTGCGCCGAGCGCCCCCACGTCAGCGTGCACGTCGTCCCGGCGGAGGTCAGCGTGCACGTCGGGCTGGCGGGACCGTTCACCCTGGCCCGCGGCGCCGACGGTGGATGGGTCGGCTACCTGGAAAGCCAGCTCGGCGGCACATCAGTCGACAGGGATGAGGATGTGGCTATTCTGCAGGCGAGGTGGGAGAGCGTCCGCAGCGAGGCCCTGCCTCGGAGGCAGTCGGTGCTGCTGATGAAGGAAGTGATGACGTCATGGACCTGAGCGGCGCGATCTGGCGCAAGTCCACCCGCAGCGGCAACAGCGAGTGTGTCGAGGTGGCCGACAACCTGCCGGGGGTCGTCGGCGTACGGGACAGCAAGGACCCCGCCGGTCCGGTCCTGACCTTCGCGCGTGGTTCCTGGCGGGCGTTCCTCGACGGCACCCGGCGCCGCTAGGGTCCGACCCGTGTGAGGCCTGATGATCGACTCGATGTCACTGACATCGGGGTGTCCAGGTGGAATTTCAGCCCGACTTCAATGATATCGAGTGGATCTACGTCGGGGCGGGCCGGATCGCGCCGGGGTGGTCCCGGCATCGAGCGACGGCTCCGACATGACGATGGCCCCGGCGCTCAGCGCCAGGGCCATCGTCGTACAGATGACATCGCTCCGGTCAGGTGACCTCGAAGCTCCGGCTGTCGCTCTGACCGGCCAGGTTGTCGGTGTCGGCGGGCCGGTAGACCCGGTAGGTGTGGGTGCCCCTCGTGGAGGGCGTCACGGTGAACACGTAGCTGCTCGTCGACGAGAGCGTCGCACTGGCCACCGTGGACCAGACGCCGTTGACGTTTCGCTGCAGGTACACCCTCTGTCCGGCGTGGGCCGGCGACACGTTGCCCGCCACCGTGACCGAGCCGCCGAGCGCGAAGGACGTTCTCGACACCGTGGCCGTCACGTCGGCCCTGACCCCTACCGCACTGGCGCCGCTCTCCGAGCCCAGATGGGTCGAGGAGTCGCGCAGCACCCACTTGTAGTCCAGGCTCCACGACGGCTTGTGGTTGTAGGTGACACCACCGTTGCTGTTGGTGGTCAGCGTGGTGATCAACGTCCAGATGTCGGTGCCCTTGCGCCGCGCGTACAGCCGCACCGGAACATCCGGGATCCCCGCACCGTCGCCCGCGCGGACCACCGTGCCGAACACCGTCACCATTGACCAGTACGTGATCGCCGTGGCGTTGGTCGAGACCGTGGTCCTGCTGCCAACCAGCGTCACGCTCGCCGCGGAGGACACGTTGCCGCCACGGTCCCTGACCCACACGCCGAAGGTGTACGTCGTACCCGACGCCAACCCCGACGCCGTGACACTGCTTCCGGTGCCCGCGTACACCGCCGTACCGCTGGTCGGCGACGACGGCGGCGTGGTCCCCGTGGACCTCCGCACGATCACCTGGTCGAGATCGGTGATCGACGGCAGCGTCCACGACAGGGCGGCCGAGCCGACACCACCCGCGGCCTTGAGGTTCGTCACCGCCGGCGGAGGACCGGCCACCACCGTGACGCCGTGCCGGGTGCTCATCGAGCGGGTGCCGCCGGCCGAGACGCTGCGGACGTTCAGGAGGAACTGGCCGGTGGCAGGTGGAGTCCAACTGAGCGTCGCGGTGCCGTCGGCGCGGGCGGGAAGGGTGGTGTAGGGCGCGTAGTTGACCGAGTACTCGTACGCGGTCGTGTCGGGCAGGCGCGGGGTGAAGGTGAAGGTGCCCGGCGCGAGCCGGACGGTGCCGTTGGCGGGGAACTCGACCGAACTGACCTGGGGTCCGTTCGTGGCCGACCAGGACATGCCCCCCTGCACCGTCTGCACTCCGGCAGCGTTGCGGGCGACGACCTGGACATAGTTGTAATCGTGCTTGGTCGGCGTGAAGCCGAAGGTGACGGAGCCGTCGGCGGCCGGCGTGAGGACCTGCCGCGTGGCCGCGTCACTGTTGAAGGTCACCACGAACTCGACCACGTTGGCCATCCGGGTGATGGCCCGGAAGGTGGCCGGGGTACCGACCGCGTCACCGCCGGTGCGGGTCACCGTTGGTTCCGCACCGTCGACCGAGATCCATTGGTAGCGCGGCTCGGAGAGCGTGCCGTCCGAGCTCCGGCTCTGGATGAGCATGCCGTTGACGCCGGTCTCGGTGGCTGTCCAGGTCAGGTCGGCGGTGCCGTCCGCGCGGGCCGGGATGACGGTCTTCTCGACCGGTCGTTCCTCGATGCTGGAGTATCGCAGCCAGTACAGGTACGCCTCGACCTGCGGCGCGCGCGGCGTGAAGTGGAGGGTGCGCGAGGATCCGATGATCGTCTCGCCCTGGCCCGCGTCACCGGTGACCGTGGGCCCGTTGTCGACGACGAAGGTGTAGGCCCGGTCGGCGTGGACCGTGCCGTCCCGGGTGACGCTGTGGACGTAGAGCGTCTGCCGACCACCACGGACCGGGGCGATCATGACGGTCGCCTGCCGGTCCGCGCCCACCGGCACGGTGCCCGACGGGCCGTCCTCGTCGATCCGCCACCCGAACGACGCGGTGTCGGCGACCGTGGCGGTCAACTCGAACGCGCCCGGCACGCCGACGTTGTAGTCCAGGTTCGAGCGGCCCAAGTCGGGGTACGCGGCCGAGTGGACCGCCGGCCGGGTCTCCTTGACGTGGAACTCGTGGTAGGCCGCCTGGGACCGGTTTCCGGCCCGGTCGACCGCGTACACGACGAGTGAGTGAGATGAGGCCGCACGGGGAGTCCACCGGATGGTCGCCGAACCGCCCAGCCCGTCGGCGTCGACCGTCGACTCGGTGGGATTGTCGGACAGCTCCGAGGAGAGGAACCGGTAGTCGTAGCTGACCGTGTCCTCCGACGCCGCGGTCAGCGTGAACACGCCGGGCACGCCGATCGCGCCGCTGGCGTCGTCCCAGCTTCCGGCGGGATATTCGGCGGAGCTGACCGTCGGTGCGGGGCCACCGTCGCGGTCGATCGTGAAGTAGCACGTGCTGCTCCACGACGAGGCGTCCGCGCCGTCGAGGACCCGCACCCGCCAGGCGTACGTGACGCCGTCGAGCTGCTTCGCGTTGTCTTCGAGCTGGACGTAGACCTCGTCGCTCTGGTCGCCGACGTTTCGAAGCCACTGCTGCGGGTGCTCGGGATCGGTGACATCCCACACCTGGAAGTCGGCCTGCAGCGCGGCCCCCGCACCGGCACGGTCGAAGGTGCCCCGCAGCACCACGGCCTGCGCGTCGTTGAGCCGGACCGGACTCAGGTAGGGCCCTGGCGCGGCGGTGGCACACGGCTGGTCGGCGGTCTTCAGATCTGTCGGCGCGCCCACGGCGGCCGCGGCCGGGCCGCCCGTCAGACCCACCGCCGCTCCACAGGCCAGTGTCGATGCGACGATCAGCGCCGTTGTCCGCGAATGGGCGCGCGGAGGTGAAGGCATGCGGTCTCCCCATGATGGACGGGCGTTCCTGGTCGCCCGCGCGGACAGGATCGCATGTCGGTACGACCCGCGTGGTCCCGCATCGACGACGGTGGCCCCGGCGCTGAGCGCCGGGGCCATCGTCGTGCCAGATGATTCAGTTGACGGTGACGGGGATGGTCTTCGGTGGCTGTTGTAGCTGCCCGTAGTTGTCGACCGCCCTGATCGAGACGGTGTAGGCACCCGCCGGGACCACCGGAGACGTGTAGGCGAAGTTCGACCCCGGCGATCCCTGGCTGGTCAGGAAGGCCGCGATCCAGGTCGAGCCGCCGCCGAACACACCGGAGGAGTTCATCACCTGCCCGGAGCCGTTGACGATCTGGATGTCCACGCGCAGCATCCCGACGTCGTCCACGGCACGTCCGGTGACCACGATCCTCGAATCGGTGTAGACCTGACCGTCCTGCGGGGTGAGGCTCGGTTCCAGCCGTGGGTCGAGGTCGCCCGGGTAGACGAGGTACCGAGCGGTGGCGCCGGAGGTCGAGCCGTCCAACTGGCCCGCCGTGTCGACGGCCCACGCCTCGACGCTGTACTCGCCCTTGGTCGGCAGGGTGATCGGCAGGGTGAACGTGGTGCTCGTCGCGCCGGGCGAGGCGAGTGTGGCGTTCACCGTGGCGAAGCTCGCCGCCATGGTGCCGTTCGGCTGCACGTACCGGCCGGTGTCCAGGTCGCGCAGCGCCACCCGCACGCCCTGCACCCCCTTGTCGTCGGTCGCGGTGCCGGCGAGATTCAACTGCAACTGCTCGACGTTCTGCTCGACACCGGTGAAGCTCAACAGGCCGTTCGGGAACGCGTCACCCGGCACCTGCGCGGTGACGCTGAGCCGGCCCAGGTTGGCGTTCGGCGTCGTCAGGCCCAGGTTGTCGGTGGCCCGTACCCGGAAGTCGTACACACCGGGGCTGAGCGGCACCGTGGTGTAGGACCAGTTGTACGACGGGGCGCTGAGGTTCGTCGGCGAGATCCGGTGGTAGGCCGTGATGGAGTCGGTGCCCCACGTGCCGTCGGCGGCCAGCGATTCCCGGGTGGTCGAGTTGCGGAGGTAGATCTCGACCGACCGCACGGTGCCGTCGTCGCTGGCGGTGCCGGAGAACGTGATGGTGCCGCCCGGTGCGACGGTGATCGGCGCGGCAGCGGTGGGCGGTGTCATCGGCACGGGGGTGCTGATCGTCACCGCCGGCGGAACACCGGTGGACGAGACGGTCCAGTCGCGGGTGGCACCGCGCAGGTCACTCTGACCGGCGGTGTCGATGGCGGTGGCCGTCAGCTTCCACTCGCCCTCGATGGGGAGGTTCACCTCCAACTGCCAGGTGGTGGACAGCGCACCGACGACGTCCGGCTCGCCGCGGAACGTGTTGTAGACCGGGGCGACCGTCCCGTCGTCCTGCAGGTACCGGTTGTCCGGCGTGCGCAACGAGTAGGTCATCGCGCTGACGCCCTTGTCGTCGCTGGCGGTGCCGGCGGCGATGAAGCTCGTGGTGGTGAGCAGGCCACCGGCCGGCGAGCTGATCGACGTCGACGGCGGCAGGTCGTCGTACCGGAAGGTCTCGATCTTCTTGACGGCCTTCGAGGGGTCGCTCGCCCCGTCCCGGGCGACCGTCCTCGCCTGCACCAGGTATTCACCGGAGGGCAGCGACACCGGGAGGGACCACGACGTCGAGGTGGCGCCCGGCGCGGCAATCGTCGCGTTGATGGTGTTGAAGGCACCCCACGTCACGAGGTCGTCCTGCAGGTACTGCTTGGAGCCACGGTTCTGGATCTCGATCTGGACCCGGTTGACGCCGGCCGGAGCCTTCGCCCCACCGTCGAGCGCGAACGTCTGGTTGGCGGACTTCACCGCTCCCTCGATGGGCGTGACGATCGTCGTGTCCACGGCCGACGGCGCCGGCGCGCGGGAAAGGTCGAAGAATCCGACCCGTCCCACCGTCTTGTCGCCCTTGACGTTGCCGTCGCCCCCGACGAAGAGCCCGCGCGAGGTGGCCAGCATGGCCTTCTCCCCCTCGTACGAGTTGGAGCCCGGGTTCCACTCGAGGGCCGTGCCGGTGGCCGGATCGAGCGCGCCGAGGTGGTCACGGCGGACCACCTGGTCGCCGAGACCGTAACCGCTCAGGCCCTGGCCCGTGCCGTACCCGACGTTGTCGAGGCCCGGCCACGGAACGTTCGAGGTGGGCGATTCCTGCCAGCTGAAGTGGCCGCCGACGTACACGGCCTTCTCGGTGACGGCGACCGAGTAGATGCTGTCGAAGTGACGGGAGATCCAGATCGGCTCGACGTTGTCGTTCCCGGTCACCGGGAAGGCGATCGCGGTGTCGTTGATCGGCGGGCGGTCGCCGCCCGAACCGCTGGTGACGACGAAGTAGGAGTCGTTCGGTGCGATGTCACCGGCGAAGACCCGCTGGATTCCGCCGACGAAGGAGAGGTTGTCCTCCCACAGCCGCGTCCGCCAGGGCAGCAGAGCCTTCGTGGCGGTGCTGACCAGACCGACGCCGTAGCGGTCCTGGCCGGCGATCTGGCGACCGGTGTGGACGACCAGCAGCTTACTGAGGTCGTGCGTCAGCTTGAGTTGCTGCACGGTGAGCATGCCGCCGACGCCGATGCCGCCGGACAGCGGCAGGTTGAATCCGGTGTCCACCGCGCCCGTGGTCGGGTTGAGCGCCACCAGAGCGCTGCGGCTCACGCCGTTCACCGTCGCGAACTGGCCGCCCACGTAGACCGCGGTGCTGCTCACGGCCAGCGCGGTGGCGCGGGCGCTCGCGTTCGCGGTGAACGTGGTGATCGGAGCCCCGGTGACCGGGTTGAGCCGGACGATCTTGCGCTTCGTGACACCGCCGACGGTGTTGAACGACCCGGCGACGTAGAGCGACGCACCGTCCGGGGATGCCTCGACGGCGGCGACGGCTCCGTCGAAGGTCGGCCGGAAGCCCGTGTCGACCTTGCCGGTGTCGATGTTGTACGAGGCCAGGTACCGCTGGGCGATCGGCGTCGCGCCGACGTTGGCGATCGAGGTGAAGGAACCGGCGATGAACACCCGGTTTCCGATCACCTCGATGTCCGTGATCTCGCCGTTGGTGATCCTCGGGACATCGGTACGCGGCGCGGTCGGCACCAGCCCGGTGTGCCCCGGCACCGCCTGGGCGGCGAGCGCGACAGTGCTGGCGAGCTTCTCCGACACCGTGCCCGCAGAAGCCGGTAGGCCCGTGAACACCACAGCCCCGGCAACCAGGCCCGCGACGACGCGGCTCCGTATGTGCATCGAGAACCCCCTGTAAGCGCCCGCATCGCACCACCGGGTCGGCCCCGGCGACGTCCACCTGCCGGCGTGCCGGAGGTCACCGTAGGAACAAGTGGCCTCGTGGCGATATGGCGGCTCGCCGGAACCGCCCGCTCGTTATCAATTTCGGCCGCACCGGTCGGCACCGGCACCTTCGGATCCACCCCCGGTCCACCAATCGGATCGACACCCGTCCGCCCAGCGGGTCGTCACTGTCTGATCGACCCAGTCGACGCCGCCGGCGCGCCCCCGCCGACGACGTGTCTGAATAGGATCGCCCGCCGGACCGCACGGTCGTACGCTGCGGCAATGCTGCTGCGCATGTCGACCCTGCTGCTCCGGACCCTGCGCGAGGACCCGGCCGACGCGGAGGTGCCGAGCCACCGGCTGCTGCTCCGCGCCGGCTACGTCCGCCGCGCCGCACCGGGCGGCTACACCTGGCTGCCGCTCGGCAAGCTGGTGCTGGACCGGGTCACCGAGGTCGTCCGGGAGGAGATGACGGCGATCGGCGACCAGGAGGTGCACTTCCCGGCACTGTTGCCGGCGGAGTCGTACCGGACCAGCGGGCGCTGGACGGAGTACGGGGACGACATCTTCACCCTCGCCGACCGGCGCGGTGCCGAGCACCTGCTCGCTCCCACCCACGAGGAGTTGGCGGCGCTGCTGGTGAAGGACCTGTTCACGTCGTACCGGGACTTCCCGGTGACGTTGTTCCAGATCCAGACGAAGTTCCGCGACGAGGCCCGGCCTCGGGCCGGTCTGCTGCGCGGGCGTGAGTTCCTGATGAAGGACGCCTACTCGTTCGACCTCGACGAGGCGGGGCTGCAGGCCGCGTACGACCGGCACCGGACCGCCTACCAGCGGATCTTCGCCCGGCTCGGCCTGGAGCACACGGTCGTGCACGCGATGTCGGGCGCGATGGGCGGCTCGGCGTCGGAGGAGTTCCTGGCCGTCGCCGAGGTCGGTGAGGACACGTACGTCGGCTGCACTGCCTGCGACTACGCGGCGAACACCGAGGCCGTGACCACTCCCGCCCCGGCGGCGAGCAACCCGGACGCCCGGCCGGCGTCCGAGGTGCACGACACCCCGGAGACGCCGACGATCGCGTCCCTGGTCGAGCTGGCCAACACCCGCCGCCTGGCCGGCCGGGACGACTGGAGCGCCGCCGACACCCTGAAGAACGTGGTGCTCACCGTCCGCCGACCCGGCGCGGAGGAGGCGGAAATGCTGGTCGTCGGGCTGCCCGGAGACCGCGAGGTGGACGTCAAGCGGTTGGGGGCGACGCTCGCCCCGTCGACCGTGGCGGTCTTCGACGCCTGGGACGCCCACCCGGAGCTGGTCCGTGGGTACATCGGGCCGCAGGTCATGGCAAAGCTCGGCATCCGGTACCTGGTCGACCCCCGCGTGGTGCCCGGCACCGCATGGCTGACCGGCGCGAACGAGCCCGGCCGGCACGCCACCGACGTGGTGTGCGGACGGGACTTCACGCCCGACGGCACGATCGAGGCGGCCGAGGTCCGGCCCGGCGACCCCTGCCCGGTCTGCGGCACCGGCCGGTTGACCATGCGCCGGGGCATCGAGATCGGCCACATCTTCCAACTCGGCCGGCGCTTCACCGACGCGTTCGCCGTCGACGTGCTCGGCCCGCAGGGCAAGCCGGTCCGGCCCATCATGGGCTGCTACGGCATCGGGGTGTCCCGCGCCGTCGCCGCGATCGCCGAACAGCACCACGACGAGCGGGGACTGGTGTGGCCGGCGTCGGTCGCGCCCTGCGACGTACACCTGATCGCCGCCGGCAAGGGCCCGCAGCTCGACGCGGCGCTGGACCTCGGCGGACGCCTCGCCGCCGCCGGCCTGCGCGTGCTGGTCGACGACCGGACGCACGTCTCGGCCGGGGTCAAGTTCACCGACGCCGAGCTGGTCGGCATCCCGCGCGCCGTCGTGGTCGGCCGCCGTCTCGCCGACGGGTACGCGGAACTGCGCGACCGGGCCACCGACGAGCGCGTCGAGGTGCCGGTCGGCGGTCTGGTGGAGATGCTGGTCGAGAAGGTACGGGCCGAGCGTGGACGTGGTGTAGTCGACGCGTGACGGGGTAACGCATCCCGATCGGCTGGATGACGCGGAGGGCTCTCATGACCGGTTACCGGGTTAGTGACGTGATGACGAAGCAGGTCATCTACCTGCCGGCGGAGACCACACTGGACGAGGCGGCCCGGGTGATGAAGGAGGCGGACATCGGCGACGTGGTGGTCACCGAGGGCGCCACCCTCGCCGGCATGCTCACCGATCGGGACATCGTGGTCCGCGCGGTCGCCGAGCGCAGCGACCCTGGCACCACCACGATCGGCTCGATCATCACGCGCGAGGTGGTGATGATCGAGCAGCATTCGACGGCCAACGAGGCTGCCACGCTGATGCGCGAGCGTGGCATCCGACGGGTGCTGGTCTGCGACAGCGAGCGGAAGCTGGTTGGCATCGTCTCCCTCGGCGACCTGGCGATGCAGCTCGACCCCCAGTCGGCCCTCGGCGAGATCAGCGAGCAGGCCCCCACCGTGTGAGGTGCAAGGAAGGGCCCCTTCTTAACGCCTCCGGTAGAGGAAGGGGCCCTTCTTAACGCCCCACGTCATGTCGCGCCGCCCGGCGGTAGCCTGGCGGGATGCCCGAGATGCCGACCCGACTGGCCGAGATCGTCGACGAGTTCGCCGCCGCACCCCGCGACCTGGTGCTGGAGATGCTGCTGGAGTACGCGGACGTCATCCCGCCACTGCCGGCCGAGCACGCCGACCGGGAGGGCATGGAGCAGGTGCCCGAGTGCCAGACGTCCTTCTTCCTGCGCGCCCGGGTGACTCCGGAGAAGACGGTGGAGACGCTGTTCGACTGCCCGCCGGAGGCGCCGACGACCCGGGCGTTCGCGGGCATCCTCGCCGAGGGGCTGGAGGGTGCGTCCCCGGAGCAGGTGCTCGCGGTCCCCGACGACCTGTACCAGCGGATGGGCCTGGCCCAGGCGATCTCTCCGCTGCGGGTGCGGGGCGGCACCGCGATCCTGGCCCGGCTCAAGCGGCAGGTCCGGGAACAGACGAGCTGACCAGGGAGTTGCTGCCGATCATGGAGATCGAGATCTACGCCGACGTGGTCTGCCCGTGGTGCTACATCGGCAAGCGCCGGCTGGAGCAGGCCCTGGAGTCGTACGACGGTGAGGTCACCGTCCGGTACCGCCCCTTCCAGCTCGACCCGTCGCCGGTGCCGGAGCCCCGGCCGCTGGTCGACGCCCTCGCCGCCAAGTTCGGCGGCCGGGACCGCGCCCGGCAGATGTTCGGGCACGTGACGGAGGTCGCGGCCGGCGTCGGCCTGAAACTCGACTTCGACCGGGCGCTCGCGGCCAACACGTTCGACGCGCACCGGCTGGTCTCCTGGGCCACCGACCAGGGCCGGGCGGCCGATATGGTCGACGCCCTCTACCGGGCCCACTTCACCGCCGGGGTCGACGTGGGCTCGCGGGAGGCGCTCGCCGCGCTCGCCACCGAGATCGGGCTGGACGGCGCCGAGGCCCGTCGCTTCCTCGACTCCGACGAGCGGGTGGCCGAGGTCCGCGAGGAACTCGCCGCCGCCCGGCAGCTCGGCGTGACGAGCGTCCCGACCTTCGTTCTCGCCGGCAGGTACGCGGTGACCGGCGCCCAGGAGCCGGAGACCCTGCTCGCCGCCCTGACCGAGGTGCGGAACCGCGAGTCGGGCACCCACTGACGCCGGAGGCATCGACGCACGTGATGTTTCACGTGCAACGGCATCGACGCTGACGACGATCTAGGTCGGTCGGGCCAGGCCCTCCAGAACCCGCGCCCCGGGAAGCGCGCCGAGCGCCGGTCCGGGAAGTGCGATCTTGCTGTGCCGTACGCCGGATCCGATGATCACGTGCGGCGCGGCGATCACCCGCGAGTCCACCAGGATCGGCCAGTGCTCCGGCAGCCCGATCGGGGTGATGCCGCCGTACTCCATGCCGGTCAGCTCCACGGCCTCCGCCATCGGCGCGAAACTCGCCTTGCGGACGTCCAGCTCGCGGCGGACCACACCGTTGACGTCGGCGCGGGTGGTGGCGAGCACGACGCAGGCCGCGTACCGGACGACGCCCTCGCGCTTGCCGGCCACCACCACGCAGTTGGCCGAGACGTCCAGCCCCACCTCGTACGCGGCGCAGAAGGCGGCCGTGTCGGCGAGGTCGGCGTCGATCGGCGCGACCAGCACGTCGTCGACGTCCACCGGAGCGTCGGCGGGCCACTGCGCGATTGCGGTGGCGACCGGCGGTGCCAGCAGGTCGAGGCGGGTACGGGCGGGTTCGGTCTTCAGCGTCCCCATCACGGTTGCGATCCTCGCACCCACCGCCGAACTCCGCGCGTCGGGCGGCACGCCCTCAGCTGCCGGTGAGGAAGCCGTTCTCCCGCAGCAGGGTCCGGTCGCGCGCGGCGGCCAGTTCCTCCGCCCGCTGCGCCTGGACCCGGCGGACCTCCACCTCCTCCAGCGCGTGCCGGATGGCGAGGCGGATCACGCCGTAGAGGAAGACGAATCCGAAGACGTACAGAATCACGGTGGTGACCAGGGCCAGCATGCGGTCACGGTAGGCAGGACGCGAATCCGTACGCGGCTCATCTTGCCCCGGATCCCCCGTACGTGTCGGTCAGGTACTCCGGCCACGTACGGGTTCCGCGCGGCACCGCCCCGGTGACCAGACCACCGTCGCGCAGGGATCGGCCGAGCGCGCCGGGAATCCGCACCGGCAGCAGCGGACGGCGGGACCGCCGGGCCGCGTTCCAGGTGCGTACGGCCTCGTCGAAGCGGATCACCGCGGGCCCCCCGTACTCCTCGATGTCGTGCAGGGGACCCGCGGTGAGCCGCGCGACGAGCCGGTCCGCGACGTCCCGGGGGTCGACCGGTTGGGCGAGCACCGCCCGATCCCCGACGACCGGGCCGAGTCTGCTCGCGCCGCGCAGCAGCTCATCGAGGAACGCGGGGAACTGGGTGGCCCGCAGCACCGTCCACGGCACCGACCCGGCCGCCACGACCTGCTCGGCGGCGAGCTTGTGGCGGTAGTACGGAATCGGCACCCGGTCCACGCCGACGATCGACATGTAGACCAGATGGCGCACGCCCGCCTCCCCGGCGGCCACGACCAGCCGGCGGGTGCCGAGCACGTCGACCTGGTGGACGCGTCGTCCCTGGTTCGGTGCCGAGGCCAGGTGCAGCACGAAGTCCATCCCGGTCACCGCCTCGGCCACCCCCGCACCCGTGGCCAGGTCCACCACGACCCACTCCGTCGTCGGGTCGGTGCGCGGCCGGCGGCTCGTCGCCCGCACGACCCACCCCTCTTCACGCAGCCGCGGCAGCACCACCGCGCCGAGCCGCCCACCGGCACCGGTCACCAGGATCCGCATCGTCCCCTCCTCTGTCACCCGCCCGCCGCCGCGATGACGGGACGAGACCGGTCGACGTGACCGGCTGTGCGGCGGGTCACCGCACCAGCATCGCCGTCCATTCCTGCCCGAGGTGGCCGAACTTCGTGCCGCTCCGGGGGCATAACGGACGGTCCGCCGGGAAGCCAGGCCGCCGGGACGGACCGCGGGAGGCGAGATGGCGTACGGCAGGAGCGGCAGCGGCGGAGGGCCTGGCCGGCATCTGTCCGGTCGTACGCCTCGATGACCTCGCTGGGCCGCGTCGCCGGCCGATTGCTCCCGCCCGTCGGCGTGCCGCACCTGGTCGGTGAGGCGGCCCGGACCGCCGGCACGGCAGCGGTCAAGCTGGCCCGTGCCTCCGGCCTGACCCGCCGCCGCGTCTGGTCCCGGCCCGGCCGCCACCACATCGAGGTGCACGGCGTCTGCCAGGACGGCGGCGACGCACTCGCCCGGCAGGTCGAGGCGGCACTGGAACGGATGCCGGGGGTGGCCTGGGCCCGCGTCAACGCGCCCTCCGGCCGCGTCGTCGTCGCCGTCGAGGAGCCCGAGCCGCGGATGCGCGACCTGATCGCCACGGTCGCCCGTACCGAACAGGTCTGCCCGCACGAGCCCGACCCCGACATCCCGCCGCCGCATCCGCCGGAGGAAGGCCCCCGGACGCCGCGCACCCTCGGCGCGCTCGCTTCCGACGCGCTCGGCCTGACCATCTCCGCCGCCACCCGGATCCTGCCGTTCACCCCGGTCCCGGGTGAGGTCGCCGGCCTGCTCGGTGCCGTCGACCTGCACCCCCGGCTGCACGCGCTGGCCAACCGGGGACTGCGCGCGGACCCTCGCGCCGACCTGATCTTCCCGCTCGCGGAGGCGGTCGTGCAGGGCCTCACCGGCGGATGGTCCGGCATCGTGCTGGACGGCGCCCAACGGGTCGTGCAGTGGGGTGAGGCGCGGTCGCAGCTGCGCGCGTGGGCGAAGGCGGAACCCCGCCTGACCGGTGACCCAGACCGGGCGGTCGCCCGCAACCCCGACGGTGACCGGCCCCGGCCGAAGCCCGACGGGCCCGTCGAGGCGTACTCCAGCCGGGTCCTGGCCACCGGCGCGGCGGCCGCGGGGGGCCCGGGGGCCCCCGACCGTGACGGTAGGTCAGA
>NZ_JBFAMU010000021.1:0-25753 GCF_040656655.1 Micromonospora sp. NPDC049799 | reverse complement strand
GGCCGCCCTTCCAGACGGTGGGGGCGAAGTCGCCCTCGGAGAGCTCCAGGGTCTTCGCCACGTCGTCCAGCTCGGTGACCGGACGGGCCACCGGAGGTCGGCTGGACCGGTGCCGGACGGGCGGGGGCGGTCTGCCGACCCGGGCCGGGCAGGGAGGCACCACCGCGCTCGCCCGCCACCTCGCAGCGGATCTGCCAGCGCCCGCCCAACTCCTCGTAGAGCGCGTCGGTCAGCACCGCGGCGTGGTCGGACAACATCTTCGCCAGCACCGACGACTTGACCGTCACCACCAGCGTGTCGCCGTCCAGGTCCCGCACGACCGCGTCGCGCATCAGCGCGGCGATCTTCTTGTGGCTCCGGTTGACCTTGCCGACCACCTCGGGCCAGGCCCGGCGCACCGCCACCGCGTCCAGCGCGCCGGGCGCCTCGGCACCGGGTCGCGGCGGCGCGGGGGTCGACGGGTCCGGCATGACGGCCGAGGGCGGCACGGCACGACGTGGAGCCGGGCCGCCCGCCGGAGCGGCCGACGCGGGTCCGGTCGGTGCCGGGACGGAGTGCGGCGTGGGGCCGGCCGGTGCCGGGGCGACGTGCGGACCGGGGGCAACGGCAGCCGCGTCAGCGGTCGCGCTGGTGGACGGGGGCGCCGCGGTGTCGGGCCCGGTCGCCGCCGGCGTGCCGGCGGTCCCGGCCGGGATCGCGGCGGCAGCCGCGGGCGGGGCGGGAGGCTGTGGGCGTACCGCCGGGGGGTGGTCGGCGGGCGCGGGACCGGCGGCGGCCGACGGCGCGTCGGTGCCGGCGAGGGTGAGCCGGCGCTCCATCCGTTCTAGGCGCTGGAGCAGGCCGCCCGTCGAGTCGTCGGCGCCGGGCAGCAGCATCCGGGCGCAGATCAGCTCCAGCAGCAGCCGGGGCGCGGTGGTGCCACGCATCTCGACCAGGCCGTCGTGCACGATGTCGGCGCAGCGGGACAGGGTGCCCGGGCCCAGGCGCTGGGCCTGGGCGGCCATCCGCTCGATCTGGTCGGCCGGGCCGTCGATCAGCCCCTTGGCGGCGGCGTCCGGCACCTGCTGGAGCACGATCAGGTCACGCAGCCGCTCCAGCAGGTCGGAGGCGAACCGGCGGGGATCGTGCCCGGCCTCGGCCACCCGGTCGACGGTGGCGTACGCGGCAGCCCCGTCCCCGGCGGCCAGCGCGTCGCACATCTCGTCGATCAGCGCCGAGTCGGTCACGCCGAGCAGCGCCGCCGCCCGGGCGTAGGTGACGCCCTCCGGCCCGGCGCCGCCGATGAGCTGGTCGAGCACGGAGAGGCTGTCCCGGGCGCTGCCGCCGCCGGCGCGCACCACCAGCGGGAACACCGCGGGCTCGACCTGCACGCCCTCGGCCTGGGTGAGCTGCTCCAGGTACGGGCGGAGGGTCTTGGGCGGGATCAGCCGGAACGGGTAGTGGTGGGTCCGCGACTTGATCGTGCCGAGGACCTTCTCCGGCTCGGTGGTGGCGAAGATGAACTTGACGTACTCCGGCGGCTCCTCGACCAGCTTCAGCAGAGCATTGAAGCCGGCCGACGAGACCATGTGCGCCTCGTCGATGACGTAGATCTTGAAGCGGCTGCTGGCCGGCGCGAAGAACGCCTTCTCCCGCAGCTCACGGGCGTCGTCCACGCCACCGTGGCTGGCCGCGTCGATCTCGATGACGTCGATCGAGCCACCGCCGTCGACGGCGAGCGAACGGCACGACCCGCACTGGCCGCACGGCTCCGGTGTGGGGCCCTGCTCACAGTTGAGCGAGCGGGCCAGGATCCGGGCGCTGGAGGTCTTGCCGCACCCGCGAGGGCCCGAGAAGAGGTACGCGTGGTTGAGCCGCCCGCTGCGCAGCGCCTGCGACAACGGCTCGGTGACGTGCTCCTGCCCGATGACCTCGGCGAAGGTACGCGGCCGGTACTTGCGGTAGAGCGCCAGTGCCACCCGTCCCGCCTCCTCTCGACCGAGCCATTCTGCGCCGGTCGGGCGCGGGTGACCACCCACCACCCCGTGACCTGACCCGCAGAGACGCTACCGGCACCCGGAGACAGAAAGGCCTCCCGTGCACCCGGCAGAGCTCGCTTATCCTTGCTGCCTTCCGGCCCTGGGGAGGTTCACGAGGTACCGCCGCACGGGAGGTGACTCCACCCTACCCGACGGCCGGGCGATCTCCAGGGGGTGGTGGGGTGGGCGCGGCCGCGAGGTCCTGTACCCTGTTCGACGGAGGATTCGCCTAGAGGCCTAGGGCGCACGCTTGGAAAGCGTGTTGGGTTTACACCCTCACGAGTTCGAATCTCGTATCCTCCGCTCTCTTGAGCAGCAAGGGCCGGTCCCCGCGGGACCGGCCCTTCGTCGTACCGCGGACATTCCGGGTGGCCCTTAGGCTGTGGGGGTTCGCCGGGAGCCGACCGTCCCAGGTGACGTGTACGACGCCGAAGGGCCCGGAATGAGTTACCAGCTCAGCGCGGTGATCGCGGACACCGACCTGCTTCGCGAGGAAACCGGCGACCTGGACCACGCCGTCCTGGGCGAATTGCGCCAGGACTTCGCCCTGCTGCCCGTGACGCCGCTCCTGGTGGAGGAACTGACCGGGTCGCCGCCGGACTTCACGGTCGAGGATCTCGGGCCGGCGCACCCGTTCACGCTGGTGCTCTCTCCGCCGTTGACCGAGGTGCTGGTCCGCTGGTCGCGCCGGGGCCCCGTGGCGTACGTCGAGGCGGAGTTCTCCGGCGGGGCCGGGCACCAGGCGGCGGCGGTCTGGCTCGGCGGCACGATGTCCTGGGGGCCACGCTTCGACGCCGCGTTCGACAGTCCACGCGACGACTGGCCGATCAACGGCGCGCTCGTCGAACTGGGTGTCGAGCCCGGCGCCTGGATCGACCCCTTCGCCGAGGTGGGCCTGCACGTGGAGCGGAGCACGGAGGGCTGGCTGGCCCACGGGCGCCGCCGACTGAGCGCCGACTACTGGGACGAGCTGGCCGAGGAGTGGGAAAAGCGGCAATCTCCCGCCGGGCAGCAACCTGAGGGCGGCGGTCCCGTTGGGGACTGGGGGATTCCATGAAATTGCGACAATTCGCGTTCATCGCAACACTGCTGACGGCTGCCTGGATCTCGGGCAGCGGTGCGCGTACGCCCACGTTGCCCCGGCCCGGTGAACCCATCGGGACGAGCGAGGTGGTCGACCTCAACGGGCTGCGGAACGTCGAGTTCGGCGACACCGAGGACGAACTGACCCGACGGGGCATCCTGCGGACCGACGTCGACGCGTGCGGGCCCGCGCTCGCCGGTCACGACACCGTGAGCCCGATCTTCGTCGACGACCGGCTCGTGCTGCTCTGGCTGGGCGACACGGTGGGCACGCCCGAGGGCGTCACCACCGGCACCCCGGTGACGGATGTCCAGGCCCGCTATCCGGACGTCCGGGTCCTCGACGCCCCGCCGGGCACCTACCGGTTCGACGGACTGCTCGCCCGGCAGGGCGACCGGGCGTACCTGTTCCTGCACGACGGAGACGTGGTCCGCAAAATCATCGCCGGGTACGCCGACTGGGCCGAGCGCCTCTTCGCCGACGGCCACAGCCCCTGCTGACACAGGGGGCACGACAGCGGTGTGACGACGAGAACGCCCGGCCGATCCTCGCGGACCTGCCGGGCGTTCTCGCTGTTCACGAGCGGTGGCGGCGGGATTTGAACCCGCGGAGGGCGTAAACCCTCACACGCTTTCGAGGCGTGCTCCTTAGGCCACTCGGACACGCCACCGCCGAGTAGGCTACAGGACCACCGGTCCGGACGCCGAACCGGTATGCCGCCCGCTGGCCTGGCAGGATCTTTGGCATGAGTACGCACATCGGCGCGAAGCCGGGAGAGATCGCTGAGCGGGTCCTGATGCCGGGCGACCCGCTGCGGGCCAAGTGGATCGCGGAGACCTACCTCGAGGACGCCCGGTGCTACTCGACGGTCCGCGGCATGCTGGGCTTCACCGGCCGCTGGAACGGCGTCGAGGTCTCCGTCCAGGGCTCCGGCATGGGCATGCCCTCCGCCTCCATCTACGCCCACGAACTGATCAACGAGTACGGCGTGAAGTCGCTGATCCGGGTGGGCTCCTGCGGAGCTCTCAGCGAGGACCTTCAGCTGCGGGACGTGGTGGCGGCGATCGGGTCGTCCACCGACTCGAACATGAACCGGATGCGCTTCGACGGACTGATCGACTACGCGCCCGTCGCCGACTTCGGGCTGCTGCGCACGTCGGTCGAGGTGGCCGAGCGGCGCGGCATCACCATGCGGGTCGGGCCGATCCTGGCGGCGGACGCCTTCTACTCCGACCGCCCGGACCTCTACGACACGCTCGCCGACTACGGCGTGCTGGCGGTGGAGATGGAGTCGGCGGCGCTCTACACGATCGCGGCGCGGTTCAAGGCCCGCGCGCTCACCATCCTGACGGTCAGCGACCACATCAAGACCGGCGAGAAGACCACGTCGCAGGAGCGTGAGCAGACCTTCAGCCAGATGGTCGAGATCGGCCTGGACACCATCATCGCCTGACCACCCGTCAAGAGGGGCCCCCTGCTGTGCGCCAGGCGTTGGCAGGGGGCCCTTCCTTGTGTGGCCGCGATCACCGGCAAAAACTATACGACCGGTCGTGCTTATTGATTACGCTGCTGCCATGACAGTCGACGGCCGCGTAGCGCGGGGCGACCGCACCCGCACCGCCGTGCTGGACGCGGCGGTGGTGCTGGCCTCGGAGGTCGGCCTCGACGGGCTCTCCCTCGCACGGCTCGCGGAGACGCTCGGTGTCAGCAAGTCCGGCCTCTTCGCCCACTGGCGTTCCAAGGAGGCCCTCCAGCTCGCCACCGTGGACCGGGCCGTCGAGCAGTGGCAGGAGCGCATCATCGGACCGGCGTTGCGCGCGCCCCGCGGGGTACGCCGCCTCTGGGCGCTGCACGACGCCCGGATCGCCTTCTACGCGGCACGGGTGCTGCCCGGCGGGTGCTTCTTCGCCACCACCGAGTTCGAGTTCAACGCCCGACCCGGCCCCGTGCGGGACCGGCTCGCCGAGGTGTTCGAGCGGTGGATCGCGTTTCTCCAGCGCCTCGTCGGTGAGGCGGTGGAGGCCGGCGAACTCCCCGCCGACGTGGACGTCGCGCTGCTGGCGTACGAGATCGACGCTCTCGGTGTCGCCGCCGCCATGCGGTCCCGGCTGCTGGACCCGGAGACCGCCTACCGACTCGCCCGTCACGGCGCGCTGGCCCGCCTCCGCGCGCTGTGCCCCGATCCCACCCTGCTACCGGAAGGCCCGTGATGAGCAACGCCACCATCGAGCAGCCCGCCGTCGAGTTCGGCCACGTCGAGCGCGTCCCCGTGCACTTCGACGACCTCGACGCCCTGGGGATCCTGCACAACGCCCGGTACGCGGTCCTCCTGGAACGTGCCCTCACGCCGTACTGGGCGGACCGGGGGGTGTCCTACCAGGGTGGGCGGACCAGCGCTCCGGACGTGTTCCACGCCGTCCGCGAGTTCACCATCACCTACCGGACCCCGATCACCGGGACCGGGCCGGTGGCGGTGCACTTCTGGCTCGAACACTTCGGCACCAGCAGCGCCGAGTACGCCTTCCAGTTCCGTTCGGTGGACGGTCGCACCCTGCACGCCGAGGGTCGGCGGGCCATCGTCCGCCTCGACCCCGCGACGCTGCGACCCACCGCCTGGACGGAGACCGGTCGGGCCGTCGCGGCGACCCTGCTCCGACCCGCGCCGGCCGGGCTGACGGCGGACCAGGGCCGCTAGGGGCCGGGCCGGCTGCCGGTTCAGCGGAAGAACGCCCGGAGCACCGCCGCGCTCTCGGCCTCCAGCACCCCGCCGTAGACCTCCGGACGGTGGTTGAGGCGACGGTCGCGCAGGACGTCCCAGAGGGACCCGGCCGCGCCGGTCTTGGGCTCCCACGCGCCGAAGACCACGGTGGAGACCCGGGCCAGCACCAGGGCGCCGGCGCACATCGTGCACGGTTCCAGGGTCACCACCAGCGTGCAGCCGTCCAGCCGCCACCGGCCCAGGCGTTCGGCGGCGCGGCGCAGCGCCAGCACCTCGGCGTGCGCGGTCGGGTCACCGGTCAGCTCCCGTTCGTTGCGTCCGACCGCCAGCTCGACGCCGTCCGGCCCGTAGAGCACCGCGCCCACCGGCACGTCACCGGCGTCGCCCGGGTCCGCCGTCGGCAGGTCCGGCCCGGTGACGGCGACCTCCAGGGCCCGGCGCATCCAGAGATCGTGCCGCAGCCGGCGACCGGCGCCGGCCGGGTCTGCCAGGCCCTCGTCGGCACCGGGGCCGAACCGACCGGTCCGACCGGGCGTGGGCTGGCCGGGCCGCACGGTCTCCAGCGCCGGGTCGGTGGCATCGGCCGGCTCGCCGCCGCCGGTCGGGACGGGTCCGCCGGGCTCAGACCTCACGCAGCTCCTCGATCTCGTCGGCGCAGCCGAGCACGGCGGAGATCTCGGCGGTGACGTCCGCGGGCATCATGCCCTCGTGACCGCAGAGCTTCAGCAGCTTCTGCGCCGAGATGCCCAGGTCGGCGAGGATGTCGGCGTCGCCGACCGGGTCGGCCTCCGGGTCCACGGCGGGCTGCTCGCTGTCGTCGTCGCCGGCCGCCGGACGGGCCTCCTCGGTCTCGTCCAGCCCGGTCACCGAGGTCTTGAGGTCACCCACGAGCAGGGCACCCAACCGGGACTCCTCCGCGTACGCCGAGTCGGAACCGAAGACCCGCAGGTCCTCCCCGTCGTCGAGCCGCAGGATCACCAGGTAGGCGTCGTCCGCCTCGACGAACAGCACCGACAGGTCGGCGTCCACGTCGACGTCACGCAGGCGGTCGGCGACCTCCTCCAGGTCGGTCACACCGCGCAGGCTCACCTCGGAAGCGGTCCAGCCGCTCTCGTCGCGCACCACGGCCGCCGCGAAGTACGACACGGTCCCCCCAAAATGCCTCGGCACCAGCACGCCGATCCGTTACGCGTGCACGTTAGCCGGTCCGATCGGCAGGCGAACGGTCAACGCCCCGAAGGGCTCGTCAATCATGGGAAAGTCGGGTGATCAGCCCGCGACCCGGCGGCGCGTGGCGATCAGCTGACGCAGCTGCTCGGTGCGCAGGCGACGCGGTCGGTCCCGTTGGCGTACCGCCCTCGCACCGGCCAACTCGGCGAGGAGCTGCTGGCGACGGCGGCTGCGCTCGGGGTCGAGCCGCGGAGTGGTCCAGGCCATACCGCCGAGGGTGCCGAGTCCCGACCGCCACGTCAAGATGGGCTTCGTGCCGCAGCCGGACCACCACAGAACGCAGTGGCCGGGCCGCCGCACAGGGCTCGGCGAGGCGGCCGGACCGGTGTCACCAGAGCGGCCAGTCGCCGCTGGTCGCCCAGCGCACGGCCACCACCGCCGCCGCGATGCTCCAACCGCCGGCCGTGACGATGGCGATGCCGGCGGCCACTCCCCGGTCGCCGAAGCGGACCAGCAGCAGTGCGACCAGCCAGGCCAGCCCACCGGCGAGGACGGTCCACCAGGCGTACCCGGTCACGCTCGTGCCGAGCAGCCCGAACAGGAGCAGCCAGGCGGCCGCGCCGGCTCCGCCGAGGGCGACGCCCGCGCCGGTCACCGGGTGCGGTTCCCGGTAGGTGGGCCGCGACGGGGGGCCGGACGGGAAGAGACCCGAGGGGGTACGCGGGCGGAAGTCGGGATACGAGTGGGGCGTGAACGGCTGACCGGCCACCGTCGCTCCTCCCGCGGTAGGGACCTTCGTCCACCGTACTGGTTCTGTCAGGATGATCCGATGCCCCCGCCGCCGATCGGACGCCGTCGCGCGTACCCGGTCCTGCTGTTGCTCGTGCCGCTGGTGGCCGCCGCCTGCGCGACGACCCGTCCCGGGGCGACGCCGGGCACCGCCTCCGGACCCCCGGACACCCCGGCCACCGCCGCTCAGCCGGGCCCGACGGGCGCCGCGACCCCGGACCGTCCGTCGGCCGCGCCGACCCGCGCCGGGGCTCCCCACGTCTTCCCGGTACGCGCCGGCAAGGTCGACTACCATCCGACCCACTCCGCGTACCCGGGGACGGACATCTTCGCCGACTGCGGCGTACCGGTCGTGGCGGTGACGGACGGGACGATCCTGGAGGTCAGCCGGGTCGACCGGTTCGACCCGCGCGGCCCGCGCGGGCCGCACAACGGGGGTTTGTCGGTGTCCCTGCTCGGCGACGACGGGGTGCGTTACTACGGCTCGCACCTGACCGAGGTCGCCGCCGGCATCGACGCCGGGGTGCGGGTCCGGTCGGGGCGGCAGCTCGGGACGGTCGGTCGCACCGGCAACGCCAACAACGTGTGCCACCTGCACTTCGGCATCTCCCCGCCGTGCACCGGTCAGGACGGCTGGTGGATCCGACGCGGCGTCGTCTGGCCGGCGCCCTACCTGGACGCGTGGCGCCGGAAGGTCGACCGGGAGCCGGCCGCCGAGGTGGCCGCCTGGCACCGCCGGTACGGCTGCCCGAAGGCACCGGGCACGGCCCGGTAGCCGTCCGGCCCGCACCGTCCTCAGAGGAGCGGGCCCGGTCCGCGGATTTTCCGACATACGTGCTTCATCGACCGGAAACATTGACGCAGGTCTTGCCTCTGAGTTAGCGTCCCGCCTCAAGAGAGCGCTCTCTGAGGCAACTTTCCTCACAATTCCGACTCAGCGACGCGCCCGGCCGGACCGGGCGCCCCGCGATGGAGGCACCGTGAAACCTCCCGCGTCACACCGCAACCGGACCCTGGCCGCCACCACCACCGCCCTGGCCCTCGTCCTCGGCGGGCTGGCCGTCGTCCACACCACCCCGGCTGCGGCTGCCACCGTCGGCGCCGGCAGCTACACCACCGACCGGGTCGGCCCGCTCCCCGCCGGCTGCGGGGACCTGTCCACCAACCCCCGCCAGTTCGTCACCGCCGACGCTCCGGCCGGTCCCGTCCCCACCAACGACTGGTGGTCGTCCCTGCTGTGGAAGAAGACCAACTGCGCGTACAGCGAGCCGCTGCACGCGCACCCCGTCTCCTACCAGCCGTTCAGTGACGGCCTCGGCTTCTCCGCCACCTCCACGCCGACCATCACCGGCACGGCGACCGGCGTCGGCGAGTACAAGTACGCCTACGCCGAGGACATCCGCGTCGGCGTGGCCGCGCTCGGCGCACCGGTCGTCAAGGTGGACGGCTGGACCGACTGGACGGTCACCCCGTACTGGGGCGACGGCGTCCGCACCATGCGTGCCACCATCGGCCACGGCCTGCCGTTCACCTACTTCCGCACCACCGGCGGCGCCGCGCAGATCAACCCCACCGGTGGCAGCCCGACCATCTGGACGAACAGCGGCTCCACCATCGGCTTCACCGTCCGGGGCCACGACTACGTCGCGTATGCCCCGACCGGCGCGAGCTGGACGGTCAGCGGTGGCCGGATCACCTCCGACCTGGCCGGCAGGGGCTACTTCTCGGTCGCCCTGCTGCCCAGCCAGGGCCTCGACGCCACCGCCCGGGCGCAGCTCGCCACCACCTTCGGCACGTACGCGCACGCCCACGTGACCGGCACCCAGGTTTCCTACGCGTACGACCAGGCGGCCGGCCGCGTCGACACCACGTACGCGTTCACGACGACGCCACGGGAGGGGACCGCCAGCCGGACGGTGGTGAGCCTCTACCCGCACCAGTGGAAGTCGCTGACCGGCTCCACCCCGCTGGCGCAGACCTACCCGTCGGCGCGGGGCCGGATGAAGGTGCTCACCGGTGTGAACCAGTTCCGCACGTCCATGCGGTTCCAGGGGGTGCTGCCGGAGGTACCGGCCGTCGCCACCGGCACCGGGGCGGACCTGGCCACGCTGCGCAGCCACCTGGCGGCGGTGCGGGCCAACCCGATGGACCAGCGCGGCGGCGACACCTACTGGACCGGCAAGGGACTCGGACGGGCCGCCCGGATCGCCGAGATCGCCGACCAGGTCGGTGACACCGAGACCCGTACGGCGGCGTTGAACGCCATCCGCACCACCCTCAACGACTGGTTCACCGCCACGCCGGGCGAGGCCGCCAAGATCTTCTACTACGACCGGAACTGGGGCACCCTCATCGGCTACCCGGCGTCGTACGGATCCGACCAGGAACTCAACGACCACCACTTCCACTACGGCTACTTCATCGCCGCCGCCGCGACCCTGGCCAAGTTCGACCCGGCGTGGGCGAAGCAGGAGCAGTACGGCGGCATGGTCGACCTGCTGATCCGGGACGCCAACAACTACAGCCGGACCGACAACCGCTTCCCGTACCTGCGCGACTTCGACATCTACGCCGGCCACGACTGGGCGTCCGGGCACGGCTCCTTCGCCGCCGGCAACAACCAGGAGTCGTCGTCCGAGGGCATGAACTTCGCCAATGCCCTCATCCAGTGGGGACAGGCGACCGGCAACACGGCCGTGCGCGACGCGGGCGTCTTCATCTACACCACTCAGGCGGCGACCATCCGCGAGTACTGGTTCGACGCCGACAACGAGAACTTCCCGGCGGCCTTCGGGCACTCGACGGTCGGCATGGTGTGGGGCGACGGCGGAGCGTACGCCACCTGGTTCAGCGCCGAGCCGGAGATGATCCAGGGCATCAACATGCTGCCCGTCACCGGCGGCCACCTGTACATGGGCCAGGACCCGGAGTACAACTCGGTCAACTACGCCGAACTGGTTCGCAACAACGGCGGGGAACCGACCGTGTGGCAGGACATCCTCTGGCAGTTCCTCGCCCTCGGCGACCCGGACGCGGCGCTGACGAAGCTGCGGGCCAATCCCGGGTACGTCCCGGAGGAGGGGGAGAGCCGCGCGCACACCTTCCACTGGGTCCGCAACCTCGCGGCGCTGGGCACCGTCGACACCGGTGTCACCGCCAACCACCCGCTGGCGGCGGTGTTCACGCGCAACGGCGCACGGACGTACGTCGCCAGCAACATCACGTCCGCGCCGCTGACCGTGACGTTCTCCAACGGCACCCGGGTGGACGTGCCGGCCGGCCGTACGGTCGCCACGGGCGCGGTCACCTGGAGCGGCGGCAGCGCCGACGGAGGCGTACCGCCCACCACCACGCCGCCCACGACGGCGCCCCCCACCACGGCGCCCCCGACCACCGCGCCGCCCACGACGGCGCCGCCGACCACGGCGCCCCCGACGACTCCTCCGCCCACCACCCCGCCCCCGACGCCGGACTCGCCGACGCAGTACCTGCTTCCCAGCGGTCGCATGGGAGCGTCGGGAAGCGCCGCGACGGTCACGGTGGCGAGCGCGGGCGGCACCAACCACGACGGCACGCCGACCAACGCCCAGGTGTTCACGGCCACCGGCCTGGACCTGGCGTACGCCGGCGGCCAGACGACCTTCGACCTGTTCCTCGACGCCGGCGGCGCGGTCGGCAACGGGGTCCAGGCACGGGTCTCCTACGACCTGACCGGTGACGGGAGCTGGGAACGGGTGGAGACGTACCGCTACTTCGCCACCGATCCGGTCCCCGGCTTCGAGCACTACACCCAGAACGCGGGGCTGCTCTCCGCCACCGGCACGCTCGGCAGCCTGTCGAACGGCACGGTCAGGGTGGAGGTCTGGTCGGCCATCGGGGTCAACCCGACGACCCTCGGTATCGGCGACAAGTCCCTCGTGAAACTGCCCCACTCCTGATCCGCACCACCACCCGTCCTGCGCCGCCGGTCGTCCCCCGACCGGCGGCGCAGGCGCGTAGGTTGGGTGGTCATGAGCGCCCGGGACCCCATCGCCGATCTGCGCCGGATCGCCTTCCTGCTGGAACGGGCGAACGAGGCGACGTACCGGGTGCGTGCCTTCCGGTCGGCGGCAGCCGCGCTGGCCGCACTGCCGGCTGCCGAACTGACCGAGCGGGCCCGCACCGGGAAGCTCACCGAGCTGTCCGGGGTCGGTGACGTCACCGCCCGTTGCGTCGCCGAGTCACTGGCCGGCGAGGAGCCGGTCTACCTGCGTCGCCTGCTCTCCACCGAGGGCACCGACCTGGACGCGGCGGCGACCGACCTGCGTACGGCGTTGCGCGGCGACTGCCACACCCACTCCGACTGGTCCGACGGCGGCTCCCCGATCGAGGAGATGGCGCTCGCGGCGGTCGAGCTGGGCCACGAGTACCTGGTGCTGACCGACCACTCGCCGCGCCTGAAGGTCGCCCGGGGGCTGACCGCCGACCGGCTGCGCCGGCAGCTCGACCACGTGGCACAGGTCAACGAGGCACTGCCCGAGGGCTTCCGGATCCTCACCGGCATCGAGGTCGACATCCTCGCCGACGGCTCACTGGACCAGGACGAGAAGCTGCTGGCCCGTCTCGACGTGGTGGTCGGCTCGGTGCACAGCGGACTGAACGAGGAACGCGGGAAGATGACCCGGCGGATGCTCGCCGCGATCGCTCACCCGCACCTGGACATCCTGGGCCACTGCACCGGACGGATGGTGTCGTCGCGTCCGGCCGGCGTGAAGGGCCCCGGCGACCGGGCCCACCGGCCCCGGACGCGGGCCGAGAGCGACTTCGACGCGGACGCGGTCTTCGCCGCCTGCGCGGAGCGGGGCGTCGCCGTGGAGATCAACTCCCGTCCGGAGCGGCAGGACCCGCCGAAGCGGCTGATCCGCCGCGCGCTGGAGGCGGGCTGCCGATTCGCCATCAACACCGACGCGCACGCCCCGGGCCAGCTCGACTGGCAGCGGTTCGGCTGCGAGCGGGCCGCGTTGTGCGGCGTGCCAGCCGACCGTGTCGTCAACACCTGGTCCGCCGAGGACCTGGTCGCCTGGGCCGCTTCCCACGCCTGACCCCGCCCCGTTAACAGGGGGCCCTTCCTCTACCGGAGGCGTTAAGAGGGGGCCCCTCCTTACACCCGGGCGGCGGGGACGGCGGGCGTGGCGACGCCGGCCGGGGTCGGGGTCCGGCGGCGGCCGACCAGGCCCTGGGAGACGGCGACGCCGAGGAGGACGACCAGCGCGCCGACCGGCTGGTGCCAGGTCATCCGCTCATCGAGCACGACCGCGCCGACCAGCACCGCGAAGAGCGGGATCAGGTACGTGACCATGGAGGCCGTGCTCGCCCCCGCGACCCGGATGTTGCGCAGGTGGATCACGAAGGCCAGGCCGGTGCCGAGGGCGCCGAGGGCGACCACGCTGGCCAGGACCTCGGGCGACAGTGCTGTCGGCACCGGCGGCGCGCCGGCGACCAGCGGCGCGACCACGGCGAGCTGGGCCGCCGCCATCAGGAGCTGGGCCGCCGAGAGCGAGACGCCCGAGAGCGCGCTGCCCGCGATGAACTTCTTCTGGTACGGGATGGCGACGCCGTAGCAGGCCGCCGCGGCGAAGCACAGGAGCTGCCCGGTGAAGTGGGCGCCGCCGACGCCCTCCCACACGCCGAGCACCACCAGCACACCGGCGAAGCCGAGCGCGAGCCCGGTCGCGCTGCGGGCCGTCAGCCGCTCGGTGCGGAACACCAGGACCGCCATGGGCAGGACGACCAGCGGGGTGGTCGCGTTCCAGATGCCGGCGAGCATCGACTCGACACGTTGCTCGCCGTAGCCGAAGAGGGTGAAGGGAATCGCGACGCCGAGCGCGGCGATCACGAAGAGATGCCCCCAGACGCGGGGCTCGCGGGGCAGCCGGTCGCGCAGCACGGCGAGCACCACCAGCAGCGTCACCGCGCCGGCGGCGACCCGGTAGAGGGTGAGGTGCAACGGGTGCAGCTCCGCCACGCCGACCTTGATGAACAGGAAGCTGGATCCCCAGATCGCGCCCAATGCGACGAAGCCGGGCAGCCAGCTCCGCAGCGCCGCCCGGTCAGGGGTCAAGTCGGTGGTCACCCCTGACACTCTGCACCTGGGGTACGACGAAGTCTCGCGCTTTTCGGCCACCGTGTCCTCCGCCACAGAAACCGCCTACGCGGGTGACGCGTTGACCACCCCGAGGAGGTGCACCCATGGTCATCGACCCTGCCGACCTGCTTCCCTGTACACCGCAAACAGGGTCGACAACCGGCCTGTGGAGTCCCGTAGGGTCGCAGCGTGGGACGAATCGATGACATCGCGAACCGGTACGTGGCCGACTGGGCGCCGCTGAGCCCGACCGGCGCCACCTACGTCGGCATCGCCGGCTACGACGACAAACTCGACGACCTGTCGCCGGACGGGTACGCGGCCCGCGCCGAGCTGACCCGGCGGACCGTCGCCGACCTCGACGTGACGGAGCCGGAGTCCGAGGCGGAACGGACCGCCCAGGAGGCCATGCAGGAACGGCTCGGCCTCGAACTGGCCCGGTACGACGCGGGCGAGTCGACCAGCGAGGTCAGCGTGATCACCAGCGGGCTGCACGACCTGCGCTCGGTGTTCGACCTGATGCCGACCGACGGTGCGGACGCCCAGGCCAACATCGCGGCCCGCCTCAACGGGTTCGCGGGTGCCGTGGAGGCGTACAAGACGACGCTGCGCGAGGAGGCCGCGGCCGGGCGGGTCAGCGCGAAGGCGCAGTTGCTGGAGGTCGCCAAGCAGTGCGACATCTGGGTCGACCCGAACGGGGACAACTTCTTCCACGGCCTGGTCGAGCGGTTGGGCGTCGACGGCACCCTCGGTGCCGAGCTGCGCCGGGGAGCGGCGGCGGCCACCGCGGCGACCGCCGAGTTCGGCCAGTTCCTCCGCACCGAGTTGGCGCCGCGGGGGCGGGACAAGCAGGCCGCCGGTCGGGAGCGCTACGAGCTGGCCTCGCAGTACTTCCTCGGCGCCAAGGTCGACCTCGACGAGACGTACGCGTGGGGGTTCGAGGAACTGGCCCGCCTGGAGGCCGGCATGCGGACGGTGGCCGCGCGGATCGTCGGCCCCGGCGCGACGATCGACGAGGCCGTCGCGGCTCTGGACGCCGACCCGGCCCGGACCATCCAGGGCAAGGAGGCGTTCCGGGACTGGATGCAGGCCCTCGCCGACAAGGCGATCAGCGAGCTGCACGGCACGCACTTCGACATTCCGGAGCAGGTCCGCCGGATCGAGTGCTGCCTCGCGCCGACCAGCGACGGGGCCATCTACTACACCGGTCCCAGCGAGGACTTCTCCCGGCCGGGTCGCATGTGGTGGGCGGTGCCGCAGGGCATCACCGACTTCTCGACCTGGCGTGAGGTGACCACGGTCTACCACGAGGGCGTGCCGGGTCACCACCTCCAGGTCGCGCAGACCGCGGTCCGGGCCGAAAAGCTCAACCGCTGGCAGCGGCTGCTCTGCTGGGTCTCCGGGCACGGCGAGGGCTGGGCACTCTACGCCGAGCGGCTGATGGACGAGCTGGGCTACCTGGAGGACGCGGGCGACAAGCTCGGCATGCTCGACGGGCAGGCGTTCCGGGCCGCCCGGGTGATCGTCGACATCGGCATGCACCTGGAGCTGGAGATCCCGCGGGACAACCCGTTCGGGTTCCACCCGGGTGAGCGGTGGACGCCGGAGCTGGGCTGGGAGTTCATGCGGGCGCACTGCCGCGTGCCGGACGAGAACCTGCGCTTCGAGCTGAACCGGTACCTCGGCTGGCCGGGCCAGGCCCCGTCGTACAAGGTGGGCGAGCGGATCTGGTTGCAGGCCCGGGAGGACGCGAAGGCCCGCAAGGGCGCCGACTTCGACCTCAAGGAGTTCCACCGGCAGGCGCTCGACCTGGGTTCGCTCGGGCTCGACCCGCTGCGCAAGGCGCTGGGCCGGCTCTGACCGGAGAGGGTGGTGCGGGGCCGGTGGGACGGCCGGCCCCGCACCCGGTGGTGGTGGAGCGAGGTCAGTCGAGCGTCAGCTTCAGCTTCGGCCGTGCGGTGAGCACGTCACTGGTGACGAACGCCAGGTCGATCACGGGGTCGGTGAAGGTGACCGGGAACGGCACCGTGATCGGGATACCCCCGGGGATCGGCAGGTCCGGGGTCAGCGTGATCTTGATCCCGAGCAGCCGTCCGACGAACCGGGTGGCGTAGAAGGCGACGTCCCCCTTCACCGTCAGCCGGTCGGTGGCGAACCGCATGGTCCGGCCGGCCGGACCGGGTGAGGAGAGCAGGAAGTCGTCGGTGACCGCCCGGTCCATGCTGAACTTCAGCACCTTCAGCGTGCCGTCGGCCGTCGGCAGGTCGACGATGCCCTCGAACCGGAGCGCGGTCATCGTCACCTTCGAGCCGGTCAGCTTCGACGGCGTGGCCGCCACGACCGGCTGGCCCGGGTCGGCGGCTATCCGCGGCAGCACCCTGCCCTCATCCTTCGGGGCGGGACGGCTGGGCTCCGGCTTCGGGGTGACGCATCCGGGGGCGGCGGTGGCCGACGGACGGACGGGCCGGCCGGTGGCGCCAGGACGCCCGCTCGGCGTGGCGGACGGGGTCGGTTCCGCCTTCTCCGGCTCGTCGGTGTTCCGCCCGCCGCCGAAGATGTCCCCGATTCCGTCGAGGATCTCCTCGATCAGGCCGCCGTCGTCCCGGTCGGAGTCCGCCGACGGGGTGGGGCTCGGGGTGGGCGGGCTCGGGGTGGCGCTGGGCGTACCGCTCGGGGTCACGGTGCCCGACGGCGGCCGGACCGGGCAGGAGGGCCGCGCGGGGGCCGCGCTGACCGGCGTCGCGTCCGGTACCGCCAGCGCCACCGCGGCGGAGAGCCCCAGCAGGGCGAGCAGGACCGCGAAGAACCGGGGTCCGCGCGAGCCGGGCCCGGCGGCCTCGGGCGCCACGCCGGGCCCCTCGTCGTACGCGGGAGGCGCCTCCTCGCCCACCCGGGACGTCGGCACGGGGGATCCGGGGCCGTCGGCCGGGTCGGTCGGCGCCTCGGCGGCGGCGCCCGGGGTGTCGACCCTGGCGTCCGGGGTCCAGGCGAAGCCGAGGGCGCTGCCGACCATGCCGAGCAGCAGGCCGATGAAGAAGCCGCCGAGGTTGACCCCGATGAGGGAGAACAGCGCGGTCACCGAGGCGACCACCGCGTAGAAGACGCGTTGCTGCGGGCTGAACCACATGAGCAGCCCGCAGGCCACCAGGATGGTGGGGATCAGCCAGGAGAGGAAGCCGGTCGGTCCCATCTGAAAGGACAGCCCGCCGAGCGACATCTGGGTGGTGCCGAAGATCTCCAGGCCGGCCAGGGCGGTGAGCAGGCCGCCCCAGAACGGGCGGACCCGCCGCCAGCGGCGGAAGCCGCGCCACGCCTCGGCGAGCCGGCCGGACCGGGCGTGCTGCGGTTGCGTGGTCGTCACGTACGTCTCCTGCGCCGGGGTGAGGGGATGAGACCGGGACGGGCCCGCGGAGCGTGCCTTCTCCGCGGGCCCGGGTCAGCTCAGAAGCATTCCTTGGCTTCCGCGCCGACGTTGACCTTGAGCTTCAGGCCGTTGAGGGTGAACGTCCCGGCGTGGGTGGAGCGGGCCACCTGGCGCAGGCCCTTGATGGAGACGGTGTCGGCCTGCTGGCCGAACGCCTTCCGGTCGCCGACGGCGCCTCCGGGCCCGCCCTTGAGCGTCGAGGCGTCCTGCCCGATGTTGATGTTCTTGAACTCGGCGTCGCCCTCCAGCGAGTCCATGTCGATCAGCAGGCCGCTGGCGGTGGCGGGTTTGCCGCCGCCACCGGCGTTGATGGTGAGCACGACGGGCGCGCCGGGCACCTTCACCGACTGGCAGAGGTCGTAGAGCTTCGCTTCGCGGATGCCGGACACGGCCACCGGGTGCCGGGTGCCGTCGCTCTCCTCGGCGATGCCGCCGTACTGGACGAAGCCGGTGCCGCTCAGCTCGGAGGCGGAGACCTTGAACGTCTGGCCGGAGACGGCGAACGATGCCGCGATCGCGCCGTTGGACATGCCGAAGACGATCGCCCCGGCGACGGCGGTCGCGGGCACCATCATGGCGGCGAAGCGCCGCCACCGGGTACGACCCGGGTTCTCGATCGGATCATGCACGGATTCCTCCTCGGGGTGGTGGATCATCGCGCGGGTAGCCGGTCGTTGCGGAGGCGACGGACCGCACCGGACGACGTCGCCTGTTACCGGCGGGTAACGAACGTGCGATGATGGTGCACCCCTGAGGCGCACGTCACAAGCCCTCCCCTACCTGCCGGTAACGCTGGACGGCGGCTGTGAGCGGAAGGCATTACGGACGGCGATGTGGATCATCGCTTGACAGCCAAGACGAACAATCCAAAGCGGACACAAGGTGCGGATGGCCGCCACGGAGAGTTGCCAAAACATCGATGCATAACAGTTCGATAACGGACACTGAATGTGTATTTGTAAAGCACGGAGGGGTGGACCGTGGCGGTCCACCCCTCCGTCGTGCGTGCGACTCAGCGTACGGTCAGCGCTTCTCCGCCTCGTCGGTCGCGGAACGCTGGGCAGGCACCGACGGGTCGTCGTCGCCCTTCCAGTTGGTCGACGCCGGCGGAATCTCGTCCTCCAGCACACCGCCGGACGGCTCCGTCCTCGGCTGCTCCACGGTCGCGGTGTCGTCGTGCACCGGCTCCTGGTCCACCCGGGTCGGGGCGGGGTCGGCGACCGGAGCCGTCTCGGCCCGGTGCCGCGCCTCCCCGGCCACCGCCGGAGCACTACGCCGGCCCACCAGCAGCCCGACGAGCATCAACACGACGCCGAGCAGGGCGGCACCCGCCGGGGCGAACACCCCGAGCAGCGTCAGGCTGTCGCGGCTGTCCTTCGCCCGCGCCACCGACCCCTTGACCGTCTCCTCGTTGTACGCGAAGTCCGCGTTCAGCAGGTCCACCGGCGCGCCGGTGTTCGGGACCAGCGTCTTGCGCTGCACCTCACGCACGTTGAGGAAGGAACCGGAAACCGGGTCGACCCACACCGTACGGGTGTTGCTGTACTTCACCTCGCCGGCCGTCGCACCCGGCGCCAGCTTCGGCAGCAGCAGCGCGAGCCGGTCCGCCGGCAGGTTCAGCGTCTCCTCGGAGATCACCTGCTCGAAGCGGTACGCCTCGATGCCCTGGATGTCCTCGGTGCCCTTGAACTCGGCCGTCCGCTTGGCCCGCAGGTCCCGATCGAAGATCTCGTACGTCTTCTTCTCGGTGTTGAACGGGAACTTGTAGATCTGCCCGGAGAAGTTGACGTCCTGCCGGGTACCGGAGTCGTCGAGGTACTCCTTCTCCCAGTCCAGGGCGGCACCGGAGACCCGGTCCAGCGCGAGAGCGGCACCGTACGCGCTGACCAGCTCCTTCCGGTCGGTGCGGTCCACGGTCTGACCGACCTCCCAGACCACCGCCTTGCCGTCCAGGGCGCCGGTCAGCTCGCTGGTCGCCTTCGGGTTCGGCGACACCAGCACCGTCGACTTGAGGTCGGCCTGGTTGATCTCGATGTTGCCGTCGGCGATCTGGAGGAACGTGGCCCCCTTCGCCTCGGCGACCGAAGTGGTGGGCTTCAGATCGTAGGGCAGCTTGGTCATCGCGGGCTTGACGATGAACACCAGTCCGGCGGCCAGCGCCAGGAGCAGTACGCCGCCGCCGAACAGCACGGCACCGATGGCGCGGTGCTTCATGTTTCCTCCCTGGAGGAGCTAATTTTCGCCGCTGTCGATCAGTGAGATGGCCGGGAGGTTACTACTCGGTCACATAGCAACGCGACCCCCGGTCAGCTCTGTTTTTCCGCCGCGCCACCCGGTATGGGACCGGTCCGGCGCAGGACGATCAGGAAGTTCCACGCCACGATCTCGCGTACGCCGGGCACGCGGATCACCCAGCGCGCCCACCACGGGTGGTAGCGGGGCAGCGCGTCGACCACCTCGACCTGACCGCTCGACCGCGCCCAGCGGATCGTGTCGGAGATCGAGGTCGGGAAGAGGGTCTCCCGGAAGCGGTTCTTCGGCGGCCGGCCGTTGCGACGCTCGTAGCGACGCGCCGCCCGGTCCCCGCCGAGGTAGTGCCAAGGTGCCGTCTCGTGCCCGCCCCACGGCGACAGCCAGGGCGTGAACGAGACGAAGAGCGTGCCACCCGGGCGGGTCACCCGGACCATCTCGTCGAGCAGGCGGGCCGGCTCCGCCACGTGCTCCAGCACGTTGGACGAGAACGCCACGTCGACCGCGCCGGACCGGACGGGAAGGGCGGTGCCGCTGCCCCGCAGCATCCCGGCCGACTCCCCGGCCTGGGCGAAGTCCCCCACGTCGGGGTCGAGCCCGACGTACGTCGCCCCGGCCTCCCGGAAGGCCGCCGCGAAGTACCCGGGACCGCCGCCGACGTCGAGCACGGTGCGCCCGGCCAACGGGGTGTACCCGGAGACCTGCCGGACGGAGTCCGCGGCGAGCAGCCCGTAGAACCGGTCCGGATCGGTCTGCTCGACGAGGAAGGCCTTGAAGAGGGCCACCGAACGGTCGAGCGTGGCGAACCGGCGACGGTCCGTCCGTTCCCCGACCACGTCGTGTGCCGTACTCATCGCGCTCCCGTCCCGCCGTCGTCCCGAGGCGTGCCCGGCGTCACATCATCCGGGTCGGCCGTCTCCGGCCGCACGCGGGGTGGCTCCTCGTCGCCGGTGGTGGGACGGACCCCGGGCACCGGCACCACGGCGGCGACCACCGCGCCGACCGCGACCAGCATCGCGCCCTGCACCCACGGGCCGTACGCCCACTCCTGGCCGTGGCCCTGCAGACGTCCCGCCACGGCGCCCACGGTGGCGACCGTGATCCCGCCGAACACCACCACCGGCAGGGCCCGCACCGCAAGTTGCCGCAGCAGCATTGCCGCCAGCACGATCGCCACCGGCAGCACCCCGCCCAGCACGGCCAGCAGCGCCACCAGCAGCGCGCCGACGAACCAGCCCGGTGCCTCGGCGGGGAGCGCCGGCCCGGCGGGCACCCGGCGACGCACCGGCAGCGCCGCCAGCACCAGCACGGCCAGCGCGGTCAGCGCACCGACCGCCAGGCTTCCCCGGTACGCGCGGTCCGGCGCGAACACCAGCCGCACCTCGCCCGCCGCGCCGGCCGGCACCACCCACGCCTGTTGCCAGCCGTCGACCCGGGTCGCGGTCAACGCGCGGCCGTCCAGCGTGGCCGTCCAGCCGGCGTTGGCGTTCTCCGGTACGACGAGCAGCGCCTCGTCGCCCGCGCCGATCCGCACCCGTCGGTCGGTCGGGTCCCAGTCGAGCACCGAGACCTCCCGCTGCCGGGGCGGGGCGCCGGCACGGTCGGGACGCAGCGAGGCGTCCTGCACCAGGAAGCCGGCCGACGGCGTGGTCACCAGGCGCTGCCCGCCGGCCGGGAGGTCCAGCACCGCACCGGTCGCCCCGCACACGGTGACCGGCACCGGCCGGCCGGCGACCACGTCGGCGAGGGTGGCCTGCACCGCGGTGTCGTACCGCACCCCGGCCACCTCCACCCGCGGACCGGCGCCGCAGCGCTCGACGACCCGCGCGGTGCCGGGCACCGGGCGGAGCAGATCGGCCAGGGCCGGGATCTCCACCTCGGCCACACCGGTGGTGGCGGTCCAGTCGCCGCGCCGGTCGGCCACCCGCGTGGCGCTGTCGAGCACCGCGATCTCGATCCGGTCGGTCCGCACGGCGGGGAACCGGACCCATCCGTCCGCGCCGACCGGCAGCTCCCGGGTGACGCCCCCGGCGCGTACCTCCACCCGCTCCGGCACCGAGCCCACCGGCACCACGGCCGGGCGCAGTCGCAGGCCGTCGACGCGCCGCGCCCCGGACCAGCTCAACCGCAGGGTGGGACGCAGGTCCCCGGCGTCGGCGAGCCAGGCCGTGCCCGGATCGCCGTCGACCGCCGCGTACGCCGCCACCGCCGGGTCACCGGCCAGGTGGGACGACGCGGTCGCCGCCACCGGCACCCCGGTCAGCGTGACCGGACCACCCGGTCGGGGCACGGCGGTCAGCGCCATCCGGTACGTCCCGGCGGCCGGGCTGCGGAACAGCCGGTCGAGGCCGAGCGGCTCCTCGCCGACCCGGGCGAGGAAGCGGTCGCACCGGACCACGGTCTCACCGACCGGAGCGTCCCCGCGCGAGCCGGCGGACGGTCGGGTCGGCACGCACGCCGGCCGGTCGGCCGGTCCACGGCTGAACGACCAGGCGACCGGGCCGGCGAAGTCGTTCGGCAGGTCGGCGGGCACGCGCAGGGCCCGCCGCGGCTCGGTGTCCGGGATGGACAACTCCCGGATGCCGACACCGCCGTCGACCCGCCCGCCGGCCACCTCCACCACGGTCACCCGGATCCGGCTCGTCGAGCCGGGCAGCGTGTAGTAGGGGTGGGCGCCGAGGGTCTGGGCCACCTCGTGCTCCACCGTTCCCCGGTCGGTGGAGAGCCGGAAGCGGGTCACCGGCCAGCCCACCGCGAGGTCGTTGACGAAGGCCAGGGACACCTTGTCGACCTGGCGCGGGGTGTCCAGGTCCACCTCCAGCCACTGCCCCACCGGGCCGCCGAGGGGCGCCGAGTGCCAGGCGGTGGCGTTCTCGCCGTCGACGGCGGCGAAGGGCAGGTGCGAGGGATCGGCGGGGGTGAGGGCGTCCACGAAACTCGCCGCCGACGACGCGGTCACCGCCCGGACGCCCTGGTAGGTGGCGACGGTCTGGTGCCGGCCCGCGGAGAACGGCAGCAGGTCCAGGGCGACCCGTCGCTGCCGGCCCGCCTCGTTCGCGGTCAGGGTCTGGCTGAGGTTGTCCCGCACCCGGCCGATGTCGCGCTCCCGGCGGCGCAGCCCGTCGGTGACGATCCACGTGTCGCCGGTGCCGGCGCGCTCGGTCCCGGCCGCCGGCCGGTCACCGGCCAGCACCACCGGGCGGTTCCGCTCGACGAGTCCCTGTTCGAGCAACGGCAGCAGGGACTCCGGCCCACCGCTGACGGTCGGCACGTCGGCGGTCAGCACCGCGGCGGCGACCGGCACGTCCCCCCGCACCTCGTACACCTCGACCGCCGGCAACTGACCGGCGTCGTCGTCGACCGGGCTGCCCGGCGTACTCCCGAAGCGGGTGGTGGTGCCGAAGGACGCCACGCGGGTGATCCCGGGCGACTCGGCCAGGGCCCGGCGCAGCACCCCGACCGGGGGGGCGTCCACCTGCGTACGGTCGATGTCGTTGCGCAGCACCACGTGCCGGAACCCGGCACGGGCCAGGAAGTCGGCCAGGCCGGCGGACCCCCGGCCGCCGGCCAGCACGGCCTCGACGGTGTCCATCATCCGGGTGTTGCCCGCCGACCCGAGCGGGATCTGGTGGCGGACCGCCCACGGGGCTCCGGCCAGGGCCTGCAACGGCTCGTCGATCGACCGGCCCCACTCGTACTGGCCGAAACTGGAGCCGGGCACCATCAGCGTGCGGGCCAGTGCGTCCCGCTCGGCCAACCAGGTCGCCGTCGCCCGCCAGTGCGCCGGCAGGTCCGACCAGCCCGGGCCGGGTCGCAGGAGCCCCAGCCAGGCCGGCGCGGCGGCACCGAGGACCAACAAGAGCACCGGTACGAACACCAGGGGTCGCAGGCGCAGGCCGGGGCGGCGGCGGGCGGTGGCGTGGTGCAGTCGGGTGACCCACGCGTCGACGCCGTGGGCGAAGCCCAGCATCAGCGGCAGCCGCAGCACCGGGTCCAGCTTGTGCACGTTGCGGAACGGCGCGAGAGGCCCGTCCAGGAGGTTGCGGACCTGCTCCGAGACCGGGCTGTCGAGGCTGCCGACGTAACCCACGGTGAGCAGGGTCAGCCCGGTGAGGAAGCCGAGCACCAGGAAGCGGCGCTCGGGCAGCAGGTTGCCGGCCAGCCCGGCGAGGCCGATGAGCGCCACCACCGCGGTGAGCGTCATCAGCACCGGGTCGTCGATCAGCATCCAACCGGCCGGCCACCACGGGTCGCCCTGCACGATGTACGCGACCCACTGGTTGGTGCCCCGTACGCCCTGGAACAGCGAGGCGACCGCGGTGGTGGTGGTGGACGACTCGATGTAGTCCAGGAACGGCAGGCTGTACTCGCCGAGCAGCAGCAGCGGCACGATCCACCACAGGCTGACCGCGACGACGCAGACGCACCACCAGCCGACCAGCCGCAGGTGGTCGGCGTCCCAGCGGCGGCTGAGCAGCCACACCCCGGGCAGCAGCAGGGCGAGCAGCACCACCGCCGCGTTGATGCCGCCCATGCCGAGCACGGCCAGCGCGGACAGCGCCGCCGCCCGTCGTGGCGAGCCGATCCGCCGGACGGTGACCAGGGGCAGCAGCACCCAGGGCAGCATCGCGGCGGCGAGCGTCTCGGAGGACAGCGCCCCGATCTCGGTGAGGATCCGCGGGGCCAGCGCGTAGCCCAGCGCCGCCGCGTACCGGGTGGGTTCGGTGCCGACGTCCAGCGCGCGGGCCAACCGCAGCAGCCCGTAGAACGCGGCGGCGAGCAGCAGGGCCATCCACAGCCGCTGGGTGATCCACGGCGGTACGCCCAGCAGTTGACCGCCGGCGAAGAAGGGCCCCATCGGGAACAGGTAGCCGTACGCCTGGTTCTGCAGCTCGCCCGAGGTGGCCTCGGGGTTCCACAGGTGCAGGGCACGCGCCATGAAGTGCACCGGGTTCGCGGCCAGGTCGAGCTTGGTGTCGAAGGTGACCTGGCCGGGCCGCTGCACGAACGCGAGAACGGTGAGCAGCAGCAGCGACAGGGCCGTGCCGGGTGCCTCGCGTACCGCCCGCGCGAGCCGGCGCGCCGGCCACGGCCACGACCGGGTCACCGGCGGCACTCCGGCGGCAGGCAGCTCAGGTCGGCGAGCGCGGAGAAGAAGATCTGGCGGATGCCGCTCGGCTGCTCGGTACGGAACACCTGCCCACCGGTCACGGTCGTGATGGCGTTCAGCTCGTCCGGGTCGACGTCACGACCCAGGCCGATGAACACGATCGGCAGCGGCCGGCGCGGGTCCTGCAACTTCGCCAGCTCGGCGAGGAACGCCGCCCGCCCGATGCTCTCCTCGTCCTCGTTGCGGCCGTCGGTCATCACCAGTACCAGGTTGATCCGGCCGGGCGTCCAGTTCCGCCGGGCGTCCCGGTAGGCGGCGAGCGTGGTGTCGTACAGGCCGGTGCCGCCGCGCGGCTTCACCCGTACCTCCGCCAGCCGCTCGGCCAGGCGTTGCCGCTGCGCGCTGGTCAGCGGGCCGACCGGCAGGATCTCGCGATGGTCGCGATCGGAGTCCACCCGGGTGGAGAAGACCCACACCCCCAGCTCACTGGTGTCCAGTAGCAGGCCGGAGCCCTCCCGGGCGGCCTTCAGGGTGGCGCCGAGGCGCGTCTCGCCGCCGGACACCCGGGCCGCCATCGAGCCGGAGATGTCGAGCACGGTGAGGATGCGGGCGCTGCGCTGCACACCGCTCCACCCGGTCAGCAGCTCGGTGACCACGTCCTCGGCGGGCAGCGGCGTGGGGCGCAGTTCCTCGGCACGCAGCCGGCCGTCCCGGGGGATCGCCGGTGGGAAACCCGCCGGGGTGCGGAAGCCGAAGCCGGCCAGGATGTCCCGGGCCCGGGTGGTGAGCAACTCGGCCAGCAGCCGGCTGGCCGCGTCGCGGACCGCGTCCCGCGCGTTGGGCAGGACCGCGTACGGCAGGTCGAGGGCGGGGACCGCCACCTCCGGGTACGCGCCGACCAGTTTGGCCGGACCGGCCAGCGCGTTGTGTTCGAGTACCGCCTGCTCGGTGGTCGCGACGGCGTCCGCGCGTCCCGGCAACCGCTGTCCGGGCACCAGCGCCGACCCCTCGTTCGGAGGCGCGAACGTCCGGCCGGCGAGCCGTCGCAGCGCGGCCGTCACCGCG